>WQZT01000009.1 GCA_009780595.1 Treponema sp.
CTGGTAACGCTCGTTCACGAGATGCACAAGCGCAACTGCCGCTACGGACTTGCGACGCTCTGCGTTGGCGGCGGGCAGGGATTGGCGATGATTATCGAGAAGGGGAATTGACCGATGGATAAAGTTATTTCTATAGAAAAGGCTGTATCGCTTGTTAAAGACGGCGACACGGTGATGGTCGGTGGTTTTATGGCGAACGGCTCGCCGTTGAAGTTGCTGGATGCGCTGCTTGCCTCTGGCAGGAAAAACCTGACGCTTATCTGCAACGACACGGCGTTCGTGGACAAAGGTGTCGGCAAGCTTGTTGTCAACAAACAGTTCAAGAAGATTATTTCGACCCACATTGGGTTGAACAAAGAAACCGGACGGCAGATGTCCGCCGGGGAAACCGAGGTTGACCTTGTTCCGCAGGGAACGCTTGCCGAACGCATCCGCGCGGCGGGTTTCGGGCTTGGCGGGATTCTCACCCCGACGGGGCTTGGAACGCTGGTGGAGGAAGGCAAGCAGAAGGTAACGGTTGACGGTACAACGTACCTGCTGGAAAAGCCGCTGTTTGCCGATGTTGCGCTGCTGTACGCGAACAAGGTCGACACTCAGGGGAATATGGTCTACAAAGGCTCGGAGAACAACTTTAACAGCGTGATGGCGAGTGCCGCGAAGATTACGATTGTTGAGGCGGAGGAACTTGTGGAGTGCGGGACAATTGACCCCAACACGGTTATGACGCCGAGTGTTTTTGTGAAGTATATCGTCAACGGAGGCGCACTATAATGGAAAAAACTATCGATAAAGATCAAGTGCAACTGAACATCGCCAAACGGGTGGCGCGGGAACTGAAAGACGGCCAGTTGGTCAACCTCGGCATTGGTTTGCCGACAAAGGTGGGCAACTACATCCCCGCGGGTGTCAGCGTTATGCTCCACTCCGAAAACGGCTTTGTCGGCTTGGGGCCGGCACCCGCCGAAACCGCCACCGCCGATTTGACCATTGTCAACGCGGGCGGGCAGCCGGTAACGATTGTGCCGGGAGGCTGCTTTTTCGACAGCGCGACATCGTTCGGCATTATTCGCGGCGGTCATCTTGACATCACTGTGCTGGGTGCGTTGCAGGTCGACGAGGAAGGCAACATCGCCAACTATATGATCCCCGGCAAGATGGTTCCCGGCATGGGCGGCGCGATGGATCTGCTGACCGGCGCGAAAAAGGTGATTGTGGCGATGGAACACACCGCCAAAGGCGAGCCGAAGATTCTCAAGCGTTGCAATTTGCCCTTAACGGCGAAAGCGCAGGTTGACCTCATCGTTACAGAGATGGCGGTGATTGAGGTAACGAAAGAAGGTTTGGTGCTGAAAGAAGTCGCCGAAGGTTTTACACTTGATGAAGTGCTTGCGGCAACGGAAGCCACGTTGATTGTCGGCGCGAATTTAAAATAAGAGGTAAGGCAAGGAGTTTTTTTATGTTTAGAAGATTTGTTATGGCATCCGTTAAACTGGTCGAGCGCTGGTTGCCCGATCCGTTTCTGTTCGCAATCATACTAACGTTTCTGACCTTCATTATGGGCATCGCGTTCACCGCGCAGACGCCGTTGCAAATGGTCAGGCACTGGGGCAGCGGCTTTTGGGGCTTGCTTGCATTCACCATGCAAATGGTGCTGATACTGGTAACCGGGCATACGCTGGCGCAAGCTCCCGTTTTCAAAAGGGCGCTTTCGGCGCTGGCAAGCATCCCGAAAAATGCCGCCTCCGCCGTCGTTCTGGTAACAGTTGTTGCGGCAATTGCAAGCTGGATCAACTGGGGCTTTGGGCTGGTGTTGGGCGCGCTGTTTGCAAAGGAAATCGCACGGCGGACGGAACTCAGGTGCGACTACCGCTTGCTGATTGCCGCCTCGTACTCGGCGTTTATGTTTTGGCACGCCGGGCTTTCAAGTTCCGCGGGGCTTATGATGGCGTCGGCAAGCACCAACTTCGCGGTGATTTCAGGCGGCGTTCTTTCCGGCCCGATTCCTACATCTGCCACCCTGTTTGCGCCGTTTACTATAATAATGCTGCTTTTCTTTTTAATCACGATTCCGCTTATCAACCGCGCGATGCTTCCCAAAAACCAGCAGGATATTGTTCTTATCGATCCGTCAAAGCTCGAGGTTGACATCGCCGAGCAGGCAAAGCCGAAGGGGATGATGACTCCGGCGGAAAAGCTTGAGAACTCAAGGGTAATTTCCTACCTCGTCGGAATAATGGGGCTTGTGGTTGTCGTGAGCCACTTTATCAAGTCGGGTTTCAGCCTTGACTTAAACATTGTCAACTTTATGTTCCTCATTGCGGGAATTATCCTGCACGGAACGCCTGCGAAATTCTTGAAAGCCGTAACGACAGCCGTAAAAGGCGCAGGCGGCATTATCATCCAGTTTCCGTTTTATGCCGGAATTATGGGGATGGTTATCGGTGTCGGGGCGAGCGGACTGAGCCTTGCCAATATTATGTCTGACGGGTTTGTCAGCATTTCCAACGCCGCAACACTGCCGACGTTTACGTTCCTTTCTGCCGGGCTTTTGAATATGTTCGTGCCTTCAGGCGGCGGGCAGTGGGTCATTCAGGCTCCGATTATGATTCCGGCGGCGCACGAACTGGGCGCAAGTATCGAGAAGGTAATTATGGCGTATGCGTGGGGCGATGTGTGGACAAATATGCTCCAGCCGTTTTGGGCTTTGCCCGCCCTTGCAATCGCGGGGCTTCGGGCTAAAGATATTATGGGCTTTCTCATTGTCCACCTGATCTTTATCGGTGTTGCCTGCAGCGTGTTGCTGTTAGTGCTGTAAGAGCACGTGCCGGAACAACCGCCGGACAAAAAAATACCCCGCACAGCGCGGGGTATTTTTTTTATTACATGAATTACATCAGCAAAACCAGCACTTTACTGTGCTTGCGCCGCTGTTGCCTTTTTCTGCCGTGACCATGCAAAGATCGCAACAAGCCCGACGGCTGTTCCAAAGACAATGTATCCGACAACAACGGAGTGCGAAAGCCCGAAAGCCAGATAGCCAAAGCTCGCCAGTATCGCCGCGATAATCGTGTACGGAAGCTGCGATTCAAAGTGCGGCAAAACTTTGCAGTTCGCCCCGGCAGCCGCCAAAACGGTTGTGTCTGAAATCGGCGAAGCGTGGTCGCCAAAAACAGCGCCAGACAGCACGGCGGACATTGCCGGCATCAGCAAGCTTATGTCAATGGCGGAAGCCACCGCTCCGGCGATTGGCAGTACGATTGCAAATGTTCCCCACGATGTACCAATGCTGAACGCCATAAGCGATGCCGCTATAAACATGATGAACGGGATTAACCCGCCGTATACACCGATACCTTCGAGCATATTGGCAAAGAACGTACCGACGCCAAGCTGCCCGATAACTGACGCAAGAACCCACGACAGGCACAAAATCCCAATCGCCGTTCTCATCGAGTTGAGACCTGCAATGATCGCCTTGCGGTACTCTTCCCTTGTAACTTCGCCAGCCTTAACGTGCCTGATCCCGATGTACAAAGCGGAAACACCGCCAGCAATACCGCCAAGCAAGAGCGACATCGACAGCGACATATTGTCCAGAACAGCATACGCAAGTCCGTATTCAGCAATATCCTCCGGTGAGGACAATTGCGCGCCTGTTATAAACATCGTACCGATGGTAACGAGCACCAAGCTTAAAATGGGGCCCCAGAAATCCCACACGGTTCCCTTGCAGGACTCAACTTCCGCCAGCGCAAGCCCGCCAACACCGGAATCGTCAGCAGAGGCATCATCCTCGCCCCGCCGTACCCTCTCCTCATATTTTTTCATCGCAAAAATATCGAAGTCAAACGCAACGTTTATCAAAACCAGCAGAAGAGCCGCCATGACATAAAAGTGGTAGGGAATCATCCGCAGGAAATCCAGAAAGACGTTGCCTTCGTGGCCTATTTTTTCATAGACCAGGGCAATGTTACCCATAATTGCAACAGCCCAACTGGAAACTGGTGCGATAATACAAATCGGAGCAGACGTTGAGTCAACGTTGTAGGTTATTTTTGCGCGGGAAATCCGGTGTTTTTCGGACAGTGTTTTGCCGATATTTCCGGTAACCATCGCGCTGAAGTAGTCGTCGATTATCAGAATAAAGCCAATGATGACGGTCATAAACTGCACACCTCTGCGCGTTTTGACCCGTTTCGAGACGCTTTCCACGAAGGCGCGGGAGCCGCCGGTGATTACCACGAACGATGTGATAAGCCCCAGCCCCAAAAGGAAAACGATGATAGAAAAATACCAGCGGCTGGCAAGCCCAAACAGCTCCTCTGCCTCGGCATTGGGGTGGACCATCACTTCGATGACTCCTTCCAGCCCCTGCACTTCCGTTGGCCCGGTGAAGAAAATTGACATCACCGTTTTTTCAATAGTCCGTACCGTTTCAAACAGGTTGAAATTCGCAACCATGAACGCGGCGGACACGATTCCGACGGTCATCGACAATAAAATGCGCTTAGTAATCAGCACACATCCCACCGTTAAAATGATCGGGATGATTGTCCATGCCGTCGCCGATAAGTCGACAGGTACACTCATAAAAATCTCCTTGTCTAACTCCTAAAAAGATTTGATGAAAGACGTAAGGCAAACTACTTACTGGTAAGTTCATCACACAGATAATATTTTGTCAATAAGGGAGAAGTTGACATATAACAAAATGGGGGGCATACTGTTATGATGACTCTGACGGAATTAATAAACCCTGAACTATTATTGTTAAACGTTTCCTGTTCGACCAAAAATGACCTTATCGCACAACTTGCGGCGAAAATTTACAGCGCGGATCGGAAACTTCCCCTTTCGCACGAGGAGCTTTTGAAGAATATTTATACACGGGAGGAAATCGGGGGGACGCTGCTTCCGTCGGGGCTTGTCATTCCTCACGCGCGGCTTAAAAACTTTGAGGATTTTATCCTTGCGGTGGCGACTCCTGCCGCGCCCCTGTTTCAGGGCAAGCAGGAAATCCGGCTGGCGGCGATGATGATTACGAGCCAGTCCGGCGGGGCGTGGTATCTTGAAACGCTGGCGGCACTGACAAAATTGTCGCGGGACGAGCCGTATTTCCGCCGCCTTGCCGGGGCGCTTACCAAAGAAGATTTTTTCAGCGTGCTCCGCGAGAGCAATCTCTCGTTTGCGCCCGCAAATACATAGCGGCGCGATTGCGCGGCGGCGCTTATCGTTTCCTGGGCGATTGCCGCAGCAACTGCGCCGCCTCGTCTGCGGTTGCGGCGTTGATGACTGCCTCGCGGACATCGGCATCGTGTAACACTGTGCTGATGGCGGCAAGAAACTGAACGTGCGGGCCGGAAACTTTTTTCGGCGATGCCATCGCGATAAAAAGTTGCGCCTTTTCCCCGTCAGCACAATCAAAATCAACACCCGCTTTTTTTATACCCACTGCCACCGCAAGGCAGGACGTCCCGCAGGTTTTTGCGTGGGGCAGCGCAATACCGTTCTGCATACCGGTACTCATAATTTTTTCCCGTTCAAGCATATCCGCCAGCACTTCGTCACGGTTGACAATCTTCCCGCTGTCCCCAAGGACATCCACGAGTTCTCTGATAACCTCCGCCTTCGTTTCACCTGAAAGCTCCATGCGAATGCAGTCCGGCGTAATAAGCGCAAGCAGTTCCTCATCCAGCCTGCCGTCGCACTCCGCAAGCTCGCACCTCATCGCCTTCGGGTCGGATGACGCTTTAAGTTTCTGAATCGAATCGTTGAGCGTTACAATTACCTCGTACACGGCTGTTTTCACAAGCGGCATATCGACGGCGGCGGTTTCTATCGTTACGATGTTTTCCTCTTCTTTGATGGAAAGCACGATGTCGTCTTTGCGGGCGTGGGAAATGCCTTCGTTGATATTCATCATTTGAACGTAAAAGCCTTCGTTCCGCAGGTCTTTGAGCAGTGTGTCCATCACGAGGTCGGCGATTTGGGCGGAGGGGAATTTCCACACAGCCTGTGTTGTGTCGTCTTTGGGGGCGCTTTTTCGCGTGCCGCTTCCGCGCAGTTTCATCGCCGCGCCCAACAGCGCGGGGGCTGCCAGCGTTGTCGCCAAAATCATCAGAACGATGGCGGCAAACAATTTTTGATCGACCACTCCTAAAACCATGCCAATTCCCGCCATAATCAGCGTTACTTCGCCGCGTGGAACCATTCCTGAACCGATACGCAGCGCGCCCTTCGTGTTAAAGCCGAGCAGGAGCGCGGGCGCGCCGCAGCCGACCACCTTCGAGAGAATGGCGGCAACGGTATAGACCGCTCCAAAGATAAGCACCGACGGCGACAGAAACTCGCGCGCGTTGACCATCATTCCCATCACCGCGAAAAAAACTGGAACGAAGAACTCGTACAGACCGCGGATGCGTTCCTGAATGACATCGGCAATGTCGGTTTTGGAAAGCGCAAGCCCGGCGATATACGCGCCGATGATTTTGGCTAGCCCCTGCTGCTCGAAAATCCCGGCGAGGATTAGCGCCACGCCGAACGCCAGAATCGAAAAGTCAAAACTGTCCCGGAAAATCTTCAGGAACGCCGCCAGCTTTTTGGAAAAGACAAGCCCCAGCGTGGTAACGCCCAGCCAGATGCCAAACGCCTTCCCCGCTGTTGCCAGTATTTGCGATACGCTGGGACCGCCCGAACTTGAACCGGTAAGCATCGTTACAATCCCCAGCACCACTGCTAAACCGATGATACTCAGCACGTCGTCAAACACGGATGCGGCAAAGATGGTAACTTTTTCAGGCGCTTCGAGGTTTTTCTGATCCGAAAGAATGCGAGCGGCGATACCCATGGAAGTCGCCGTGAGCATAATCCCCAAAAATAAACTTTGCGGGTGGGTGAAAGGCACTCCGAGCAAGAGCACTCCGGTTGCGCTGCCAGCTACGAACGACGCGATAACACCGCCGACACCGATGATGCCGCCGCGCAGCGAATAGCGCAGGAAAAGGGGGATGTTCGTTTCCAGCCCTGACGCGAAGAGCAATATAATGGAAGCTATTGCAGCAAGCGAGTACAGTTCGTTGCTCACTGCCAACTCTGGCGAGTTCAGCGCGAAAACGCCTTCAGGAAAACCGGGCATGGATATTCCGCCCAGCGCGTAGGGGCTGATTAAAATCCCCGCCACAAGTTCCCCGATAACCTGGGGAAATCCCGTCTTTTTTGCAAGCTTACCAAAAAACCGAACCGCGAAAAGAATTATCCCTAATTGAAGGGCAAAAATAGCAGCCAGTGCGGTAGCTGACTCAGTTTCAATGTGCATAGACTCCTCCGCAACAATGAGAAAATTGTTGAAAACGATTGAATTGTATACTGTATTGTATAATATTATAGCAAATGTTACAAGAGGATGTAGCTGAAATACTATAGTAAATTATGACAATTTTTCTAAATTTCCTCTTGACATCTGAAAAATATCGTGCAACACTTGTTTATTGGGTGTTACTGGCGCAACGCTGGGCATTACCTTGTTATACAGAAAAGCCATTGGGCAAACGGGTAATGGGCATGGTAACGTTACAAAAGTGCAACAATAATATTATTCTTGCGTCTGACGGCGAGCGTGAAGTTATCGCGTTGGGCAAAGGTATAGGTTTCAACGCGCGCCCCGGCGAGGAAGTTGACGCAAGCCGTATCGAAAAGGTTTTTGTCCCGCAAGAAACAGCCCAGATCAGCCGTTTTAAGGATATTCTGGCAGACCTGCCGTACGAAATTGTTCTTCTCGCCGGAAAAATTGTTGATTGCGGAAAAGCACGCCTCAGGCGAAACTTCAACCAGAGCATTGTTATCGCCTTAGCCGATCACCTGAATTTTGCCCTTTCACGAATAAAAGACGGCATGGAAATAGAACTGCCGATGATCTGGGACATAAAGCACATCTATCCGCTTGAATACGCTATGAGCCGCCAATTACTGGTTACGATCAAGGAAGATACGGGGATTGAGCTGCCGGAAGCGGAAGCTACCGCTATTGCGCTGCATTTTATCAATGCGGAATCGGATTACCCGGATATGCCGAATACGATACGGATGTCAAAAATCATTAAAAAATCAATCGAGATTGTCGAGGCGCACTATAAAACTACCCTTGATGACTCTGTCCCTGATTTTAACGGCTTTGTCTCGCTTCTGCGTAGCACTATTATGCGTTTTCTGTACGACAAAGATGAAAAGCAGGTTAAGAACGATATGGAACTGCACACGCTCCTTCGCAGACGCAACGCGTCAGAGTTTGACTGCGCGGAAAAAATTGCGGCATTTATCGGCAACGAGTACAACTGGCAACTGAGCATGAACGACGTGTCGTTTTTAGCTTTGTATATTCAAAGAATTACTGAGTACGGCGATTCGGAATTGTAATTCAAAACAGGAGGAACGTATGGAGAAAAGTTTTACGTTGACCGCGCAGGGAGTTCTTGACGGGGTTGGCGGCACAGGGAACATTAAAAATGTTGTCCACTGCGCCACACGGCTCAGGTTCACGCTTGCGGACATTGCGAAGGCTGACGATGCCGTGGTGAAGGCAACGCCCGGCGTGGTGAGTGTGGTGAAAGCCGGCGGGCTGTACCAGGTGGTTATCGGGAACGATGTGCCTGAAGTCTTTGTCGAACTGAAGAAACTCGGTACTCCTGCGGGAGCGCCTCTTGAGGAGAACACCGACGTGAAGGCTCCGGTTACGCCCGGATCAATCGTAACGTCGTTGATAAACACGATAAGCGCGGTGTTCACGCCGATACTTCCGGTGCTGATGGGCACGGGGCTTATCAAGGGACTTCTAGCAGTGTTGCAGATTATGTTCCCAGAATGGGCTGCCTCCGGCGACCGCGCTTTCGTAATTCTCAACGCGGCGGGCGACACGATGTTCTACTTCCTGCCGATTGTTGTCGCCTACACCGCGGCGCAGAAGTTCGGGCTTGACCCGATTCTGGGGATTGTCTTCGGCGCGGCGCTGGTCTACCCCAGCATCGTGGAGCTGTACCCCTTCGGACCGTGGTCGCTGGAATCCGTGCTGGGCGCGAAGATTTTCGTGATGATCCGCTACTCAGGCACGGTGATGCCGTCGATTTTTGCCGTGTATATGGCGGCGAAAATGTACAAGCATTTCAGGCAAACGCTGCCATCGGCGATTAAAAACTTTATCGCACCGTTCCTTACAATGGTCATCGGTATTCCGCTTACCTTCCTTGTTGTGGGGCCGGTGTTCGGCTTTGTTGGGCTTGGCATTATGAAGGGGATGCAGAGCATTTCCGGCATTGGAGCTGCGGGATCGATTCTCGTGGGGACTATCATCGGCGGGTTTTGGCAGGTGCTGGTTGTGTTCGGGCTGCACTGGTCGCTCGTTCCAATCGCCATAATGGAGACGATTACGCCAAACCCGGTTTTCGGCGGGAACAACGTCAACACGCTGCTTGCCTACGCGCAGATAGCGGCGTTTACCCAGCTCGGCGCGGTTCTGGCGATAGCGGTGAGGATTAAAAACGCCGAGCGGCGTTCGGCGGCATTTGCCACCGGGATTTCAGGGATTTTCGGCATAACCGAGCCCATCATCTACGGTTTCACCCTGCCGAAGCGTAAGCCGTTCCTCCTCGCCTGTCTGGTCGGCGCTCTTTCCGGCGCGCTGGCTGCCGCAGTCGGGAACGCTTTTTCTGGCGGGTACGGTCTTGCCGCGCAGATGGGCAGTATGGGCATTTTCAGCTACCCGAGCTACATTCTGCCGGGTTTTGCCGGATCCACCGCGAACTTCCTCATCCACATGTTCGCCACGTTTATGGCGGTCGGCATGACGTTCGCGCTTGTCTACGGTACGTACAAACCGGAAGCGGCGGAACTCCGCGAGGTTGCGGCGGTGAAAATCGACACCTCGAAGGTGAATATCGCCGCCGCGCTGAAGGTTTTTGCTCCGGTAAAGGGGCGCGTTCTTCCCCTGAACCAGTCGGCTGACGCGGCGCACCAGCAGGAAGCGCTCGGCAAGGGCGTGTGCATAATGCCGTTGGGCGGGAAGATTTTTGCTCCGTTTGACGGGGTTGTCGAAATGGTGTTTGACACCAAGCACGCCATCAGCGTGAAAAGCTCTGACGGTATCGAGGCGCTGATCCACTGCGGAATCGACACGGTGAAACTTGGGGGTTCAGGGTTTACCGCCCGTGTTAAAGAAGGCGAGGCGGTGAAGGCAGGTCAGCTTATCCTTGAATACGATAAGGATATTATCGCGCGGGCGGGTTTTAATCTTGAAACGCAGCTTGTTATTACCAACTCAGGCGACTTCAAGGTGATTACGCAGGCGAAGTCCGGCGACTGCGCTGTTGGGGATATTGTTCTGTACATTGGTTAATTTACTTGCAGCATTTAACAGTGAAATTAAGTAAGGAGAAAAACAATGGCATTTTCAAAAAATTTCTTGTGGGGCGGCGCGATTGCCGCGCACCAGGCGGAAGGCGCGCATCTTGAAGACGGGAAAGGGCTTTGTACCTGCGACGTAATGCACGGCGGGAAAGGGCGTTTTGCCGAAATCCAGAAGCCGGATGTAATGCGGAAAAATATTGCCGCTCAGGATGGTTATTTTCCCGAACACATCGCGATTGATTTTTACCATCATTATAAGGAAGATATTGCCCTTTTTGCGGAGATGGGATTTAAGACATTCCGCACCTCGATTTCCTGGGCACGGATTTTCCCCAATGGAGATGACGCGCAGCCCAACGAACAGGGGCTTGCGTTTTACGATAGTCTGTTTGACGAGCTTTTGAAGTACGGCATCGAGCCGCTGATAACGCTTTCCCACTGGGAAATGCCGATAAACCTGACCAAAAAATACAACGGCTGGGTGAGCCGCCAGCTCATCCCGCTGTTTGAGCGTTATGTAAAAACGGTTTTCGCGCGGTATAAAGGAAAGGTAAAATACTGGCTTACTTTCAACGAGATAAACGTAACCCTTCACGTGCCGTTTCTCGGCTCGGGAGTTCTTATTGACGATCCCGCCGACAAGGACACGATGGCGTACACGGCGTGTCACAACCAGCTTGTTGCAAGCGCGCTCGCGGTGAAGGCGTGCCACGAAATGCTGCCCGACGCGAAAATTGGCTCGATGGTTGCGGCTATTACTTCGTATCCGTACACATCGCACCCCGACGACAACTGGGGAAAAATGAAGCTTGAGCGGAAAAATTATTTTCTCACCGACGTGCAGGCGCGGGGAAAATACCCGGAATGGACGAAACAGTATTTTGCATCCCAAAACATCAACATTGGAATGACGGCGGAGGACGAAAAAATCCTGCGCGAAAATACGGTGGACTTTGTTTCGTTCAGCTACTATGCTTCAAGTGCAACTTGTACGTACCACGATCCTGCGGCTAAGGTAGAAACGATAGCTGGCAACCTGATTGGCGGCGTGAAAAATCCTTACCTCAAATCATCGGAATGGGGCTGGCAGATCGATCCCATGGGGCTTCGCATTGTGTTGAACTTCCTGTACGACCGCTACGAAAAGCCGCTGTTCATCGTTGAAAACGGGCTTGGCGCGAAAGACGTTGTAACGGCGAACGGTGAAATCAACGACGATTACCGCATCAACTACTTGCGCGCGCATATCAAAAGCATGAAAGCTGCGGTGGAAGATGACGGCGTTGAGCTTCTGGGTTACACACCGTGGGGCTGCATCGACATTATCAGCGCGTCTACCGGAGAAATGTCAAAACGCTACGGCTTTATTTACGTTGACCGGGATGACGAAGGAAACGGAACATTGAAACGCTCTCGAAAGAAAAGTTTTTTCTGGTACAAGGGCGTGATTGCAAGTAATGGGGAAAATCTAAACTAACAAAAAGGGAGTTTGTAGTATGGCTAAGGATTTTATGGCAACCGCCCAAGGTGTTTTGGGCGGTGTCGGTGGGATGGGAAACATCAAAAACGTCGTTCACTGCGCGACGCGCTTGCGGTTTACCCTTTCGGACATTTCAAAAGCGGATGATGCCGCGATAAAGGCGACGCCCGGCGTGGTGAGCGTGGTGAAGGCCGGCGGGCTGTACCAGGTTATTATCGGGAACGACGTGCCGGAGGTTTTCGCGGAGCTGCAAAAAATGGGCGTAACCACCGGAACCTTTGTTGGAGAGGATGACGGCACAGGCAAAGCGCCGGTTACAGCGGGCGGGCTCGTTAACTCGCTTATCAATACCATTAGCGGAATATTTACGCCGATACTTCCGGCACTGATGGGAACGGGTCTTATAAAAGGTGTTCTTGCGATACTTCAGATTGTGTTCCCGCAGTGGGCGGCTTCAGGCGACGGAGCCTTCGATGTTCTGTACGCCGCCAGCGATGCTCTTTTTTACTTCCTGCCTGTCATCGTCGCCTATTCCGCGTCTCAGAAGTTTGGGCTTGAACCGATCCTTGGCTTGGTTATAGGAACATCCCTTGTCTATCCACGGATAGTAGCCATGTACCCCTTCGGGCCCTGGGCGCTCAAGCCGTTCTTCGGTTTTGACATACTTGTTATGCTTCGGTATTCAGGCACAGTATTGCCGTCAATTTTTGCGGTATACGGAGCGGCAAAACTGTACAAGCATTTCAGGCGGACCCTGCCATCGGCAATTAAAACGTTCATCGCGCCGTTCTTTACGTTAATCATAATGGTTCCGCTTACCTTCCTGATTGTCGGTCCGGTCTTTGGCATCGTGGGGCTTGGCATACAGAACGGCATCATGGGCATTTACCAGATAGGCGCGATAGGGGCGATTCTGCTTGGGGCAATTATGGGCGGTTTCTGGCAGGTGCTGGTGATCTTCGGCTTGCACTGGGCAATCGTGCCGCTGGGGATTCAGCAGACGGCGGTTCCCAACGAATTTTTCGGCGGGCTCGGCGTTACGACGATACTTCCCTACGCCGGATTCGGTGCCTGCGCGATGATGGGCGCGATGTTCGGGATGGCGCTGCGGATGAAGAACGTCGAGCGGCGTTCGGCCGGCTTCGCCGCCGGCATTGGAGGCATATTCGGTATTACCGAGCCCATCATCTACGGCTTCACCCTTCCGAAAAAGAGGCCCTTCCTGCTTGCCTGCATTTCCGGCGCGACTGCGGGCGCTTTGGCAGGCGGCGTCGCCAGTATCTTTTCCGGCGGGCGCGGGCTTGCGGGGCAAATGGGCGCGCTGGGCATTTTCGCCTTTCCAAATTACCTGCTTCCGGGCTACGATGGCGGCACGGCGAACTTCCTTGTCTATTTGTTCGCGTATCTCCTGTCGGTCGGCCTTTCGTTCTCATTGGTCTACGCCACCTACAGGCCGGACGCGGCGGAGCTTCGCGCGGACAAGGCGACTGAGATCAATACATCGAAGGTCAACGTCGCTGCGGCGAGAAAGATTTTTGCTCCGTCGGGCGGGCGGCTTCTTCCTTTGAACCAGTCCGCCGACGCGGCGCATCAGAAAGAGGCACTGGGCAAGGGCGTTTGCATCATGCCCTTGGGCGGAAAAATCGTTGCGCCGTTTGATGGAATAGTTGAAATGGTTTTTGACACAAAGCATGCCATCAGCCTAAAAAGCGCCGACGGTGTCGAAGTGCTGATTCACTGTGGAATTGACACGGTGAAGCTCGGCGGAAAGGGATTCGAGCCGCGCGTGCAGGAAGGCGAAACGGTAAAGGTCGGGCAGCTTATCCTTGAGTACGACAAGGATCTTATCGCCCGCTCGGGATACAGCCTTGAGACGCAGGTCGTTGTTACCAATACAGGCGATTTCAAGGCGGTTACACAGGCGAAGTCCGGCGACTGCAACGTTGGGGATTTAGTTTTGTATGTCGAGGGTTAATCTGCCTGCGGCAGATTAACCGGACTGGAAAAAAATTAATCTGCCTAGGCAGATTAGCTAGGAGTTTTGCGAAGCAAAACTCCTAGGGCTGAAAAAAGGTTGATCTGCCTGTAGGCGGATTATCCGATTCGGGGGCGTTGTGGATGCGGAATCCACGAAATATCTCCACTAATTAAACAAGTTTTAGAGAGGAATAATAATGGCATTTGCGAAAGATTTTTTGTGGGGCGGCGCGATTGCTGCTCATCAGGCGGAAGGGGCGTATCGTGAAGGTGGCAAAGGAATTGCCACAAGCGATGTTATCCATGGTGGGAAGGGGCGATTTGAGGAGGTTCAGAATCCTCAGGCGATACGGAAAAACATCGAGGCTCCGGAGGGTTATTTCCCCGAGCATATCGCTGTGGATTTTTACCATCGGTACAAGGATGACGTTGCGCTCTTTGCCGAGATGGGGTTCAAGGTGTTTCGCACGTCGATTTCTTGGGCGCGGATTTTTCCCAACGGCGACGACACGCAGCCGAACGAACAAGGGCTTGCGTTTTACGACAGCCTTTTCGACGAGCTTTTGAAGCACGGCATTCAGCCGCTGATCACGCTTTCGCATTGGGAGCTGCCGATCAATCTAACAAAAAAATACAATGGCTGGGCAAGCCGAGATCTTATTCCTTTGTTCGAGCGCTACGCGAAAACGGTTTTCGAGCGCTACAAGGGCAAGGTTAAGTATTGGCTTACCTTCAACGAAATAAACATGTCGCTGCACAAGCCCTTCAAGGGCGCGGGCGTTCTTATCGACGATCCCGCCCAGCGCGAGGCGCTGACGTACCGCGCCTGCCACAACAAGCTGGTGGCGAGCGCGCTTGCGGTGAAGGCGTGCCACGAGATACTGCCTGACGCGAAAATCGGCAGTATGGTTGCGTCGATTACGGTGTATCCCTATACCTCGCATCCCGATGACAACTGGAAGCGCCTTGAGATCGAGCGCGAAAGTTACGCCCTGACAGACGTTCAGACGCGGGGAAAATACCCGGCGTGGTTAAAGCGGCAGTTTGAAAAAAACGGCATTGATATTGGAATGACGGCGGATGACGAAAAAATCCTGCGGGAGCACACGGTTGATTTTGTTTCGTTCAGTTATTATTTTTCCAATGCCGTTCTTAGCGGCGACCATGCGAGTGCCGAACCTGGGACGAGCATTTTTGGCGACGCAGTTCGCAATCCCTACATTAAAACTTCGGAATGGGGCTGGCAGATCGATCCGAAGGGGCTTCGCATCGCGCTTAACTTCCTGCACGACCGCTACCAAAAGCCGCTCTTTATCGTGGAGAACGGACTTGGCGCGAAGGACGTTGTGGAGGCTGACGGCGCTATTAACGATGATTATCGAATCGAGTACCTGCGCGAGCACATCAAGGCGATGAAGGCTGCGGTTGAGAAAGACGGGATTAACCTTATGGGTTACACGCCGTGGGGGTGCATCGACATTATCAGCGCGGGCACTGGGGAAATGTCCAAGCGCTACGGTTTTATTTATGTTGATAGGGATGATGAGGGAAAGGGCACGCTCAATCGTTCACGGAAAAAGAGTTTTTTCTGGTACAAGGGCGTGATAGCGAGTAACGGGGAAAATCTGTAATTTTCAGGCTATTCCAGGAAAATAACAAAGAGGTTTTTATGAAAGAGTTTTCTTATACAATAAAAGATCCGTTGGGAATACACGCCAGACCTGCGGGGTTGCTGGTGAAAAAGTTACAGGAGTTTTCGAGCAACGCGACAATACTGCGGGGCGAGGACAAGTGCGACGGGAAGAAACTGCTTGCATTGATGAAAATGCGCGTCAAAGAAGGACAGACGCTGACCGTGCAGTTTGAGGGCGGCGATGAAGAAGCTGCCGCAAACGCCATGCAGAATTACATGGCGGAAATTCTTTGACGGTTTAAGTCTTGCTGCAATGCGCGGCGTGGGGGGTTAATTTGGGGAAAAAGCTTGTGTGCCTGGACATTGACGGAACATTGCTTGGGCTCGATGGCGTTGTTCCGGCATCGGCTATCGATGCGTGCCTGAATGCCCGCCGGAACGGGCATCGTTTGTACATCTGCTCCGGACGCAACATGATGGAAGTAAACGTAAACCGGGAAATTCTTGATATCGGTTTTGACGGGATTGCAAGTTCAGGCGGGGCGCACATTGAAATTGACGGAACGGTTGTTTTTGACGCTGCAATACCTGCGGAAACTGTCAGAGAAATTTACCTTTACATGAACGGGCTTGGGTTTGGTATTGCATTGGAAAAAAATGACGCGATACTGTCAAACAAGCACAATATTGCCCATTGGGAAGCGGTTCTAGAAAACTTTGAAGGTCATGAGAAGCAGAAACGATTTGCCCGTTTGCTGGACACGAAAATGAAAAATCCTCTGCCGGAAATACCCGAAGCCCGCCACTATGAAAACATTAACAAAATTGTTTTTAACTGCAAAAGCTCAGGTTGCTTTGCCGAAGTCAGGCGGATGTTCGGGCAGGACTGTGAAATCTTTGAAAGTTCCATTCCCTTTTCCGTTGGTGAAGGCGGCGAGATTGGGCGGAAGGGTGTCCACAAAGGCTCTGCGCTGAAAAGAATTGCCGAACACCACGGGATTGCGATTGCGGACACAATTGCCTTTGGCGACAGCGACAACGACCGCCCGATGATCGAGGCGGCGGGTGTCGGGGTTGCGATGGGAAATGCCAGCGACTCGCTGAAGGCGATTGCCGGAATGGTAACGACCTCGCTTGACGATGACGGTATTCTTAACGGATTTAGAAAGCTGGAGCTTATTTAATTAGGAAGGTTCTATGATTACGCTCAACGGAAAAGGTGTTTCGCCCGGTATTGCGTCAGGTACTTTGTTTTTCTTCAAGCGGGCAAGCTTTGCCGTTGTTGAAAAAACCATTACCGATACGGCTGGCGAAGTTGCGCGTTTCCATGCAGCGCGTATTGAAGCGGGCAACCAACTTGATTCACTCTGTGAAAGTGTACGGGGAAAAATCGGCAACGAAAATGCCCTGCTGTTTGAGGTTCACCGGATGATGCTGGAGGATACGGATTTTACCGATCCCATTGTTGCCCTGATTGAACAGCGCAGC
>WQZT01000010.1 GCA_009780595.1 Treponema sp.
AAAATCAGGGCTAAACAGCTCAAGCGGGAAGGGGGATTTCAGGCGGATGTGCCGGATTATCCCTTTGATGCCGCCGCGTCTGCAAAAGCCGCCGTCGCCTTTGAATCGCCTTTGGAGGCGGAAATCTTTCTTGACAAGGCGCGGTGGGACGCTATCGAGAGTTTTCAGGGACTTGACACGTTCAGCGTGACGGCAATTCACGCTTATATGCTCAAACTTCTTCTTATGGAACGAAGAATGGCGTTCAACGCCGAAGAAGGGTTTGCCGAATACAAGGGGCTTTATGCCGCCATTCTTGGAGAATCAAAATGATCGGAACAAAAGGTACAGTTGTTGCCGTAAACGGTAACATGGTGAGCGTTCGCTTTGACGGCGCGGTTTCTATGAACGAGGTAGGCTTCGTGAAGGTCGCCGGTGCGCGGCTGAAAAGCGAGGTCATCAGAATTCGGGGTGATATTTCTCAGCTGCAGGTTTTTGAAATCACCAAGGGAATCACCGTCGGAGACGAAGTTGAATACTCCGGGGATATGCTCGCGGTGGAACTCGGCCCCGGCCTTCTTGGGCAGGTGTACGACGGGCTTCAAAACCCGTTGCCACAGTTAGCGGCTCAGGCGGGGTACTTCCTGGAACGCGGCGTGTACCTTGACCCGCTGCCCTCCGACAAGGCGTGGGCGTTTACGCCCGTTGCTAAAGAGGGCGACAGGGTTGAGCGCGCCGACACGCTCGGCACAGTGCCGGAAGGTTCATTTACGCACCGGATTATGGTTCCGTTTAACCTGTACGGAAGCTACACCGTAGTGTCGGTAAAGCCCGCCGGATCGTACACGCTGAAAGATACGATTGCCGAATTGAAAGACGAAAAGGGCAACACCGTTCCGGTTACGATGTCGTTCCGCTGGCCGGTAAAGCGTCCGATAGACTGCTACGAAGAGCGGCTGAAACCGAAAGACCCGATGGTAACGCGGGTGCGCCTCATCGACACCTTTTTCCCGGTAGCACGCGGCGGGACATACTGTATTCCCGGGCCGTTCGGCGCGGGCAAAACCGTTCTCCAGCAAATTACCAGCCGTTTCGCTGACGTTGATGTCGTTATCGTGGCGGCGTGCGGTGAGCGGGCAGGTGAAGTTGTCGAAACGCTCAAAGAATTTCCCGAATTAATCGATGAACGAACTGGCCGCTCGCTGATGGAGCGGACGATTATCATTTGCAATACGTCGTCTATGCCTGTTGCGGCCCGCGAAGCGTCGGTGTACACTGCCGCGACACTGGCGGAATACTATCGGCAGATGGGGCTGAATGCCCTTCTGTTGGCGGACTCCACCAGCCGCTGGGCGCAAGCCATGCGCGAAATGTCCGGCCGCTTGGAGGAAATCCCCGGCGAGGAAGCTTTCCCCGCGTACCTTGAATCGACGATTGCGAGCTTTTATGAACGCGCCGGAATTGTGCGGCTGCGCGACGGCTCGCTGGGGTCGGTTACCATCGGCGGCACGGTTAGCCCCGCCGGCGGTAACTTCGAGGAGCCGGTTACACAGGCGACGCTCAAAGTTGTCGGCGCGTTCCACGGCCTTTCCCGCGAGCGTTCAGACGCCCGCAAGTTCCCCGCCATCCACCCGATGGATTCGTGGTCGAAGTATTCGGGTATTATTCCCGCTACGACTGTTTCGTACGCCCACGGCTTTATGCGGCGGGGCAGCGAAGTCGAACAGATGATGAAGGTTGTCGGCGAGGAAGGAACGAGCATTGACGACTACGTTATCTACCTGAAAGGCGACCTTATCGACGCCGTGTACTTCCAGCAAAACTCGTTTGACGCGGTAGACGCCGCGGTAAAACCCGAACGGCAGATGTACGTTTTCCGTATTCTTATTAAAATACTGGGGTCAAAGTTTCCGTTCGAGGATAAAAACGAAGCGCGCGGCTGGTTTAACAAACTCAGGCAGAGATTCCTTGACTTTAACGGCTCGGAATGGAAGAGCGAGCGGTTTGTATCTTTGGAAAAAGAGGTCGATTCGATGGTTGCGGAAAAATCCGGCGGCCTTGATAAAACAGCCGAAAAATTGTTGGCGTAGGCGGTGAGGTTATAATGAATAAGGTATACAGCAAGATAGAATCTATTACCGGAAGCGTGATTACGGTCAAGGCCGAAGGTGTTCGCTACGGGGACTTGGCGGAAGTTGACACGGCTTTCGGCACATCACTGGCGGAAGTAAACCGCCTGGAAAACGGTCTTGTTTCCCTGCAAGTGTTTGCGGGCGGGCGCGGCATTTCCAACGGTGACACCGTGCGCTTTTTGGGACGTCCGATGCAGGTTTCCTTTTCGGAAAACCTCATGGGGCGGGTTTTTACCGGATCGGGCAACCCGCGGGATAAAGGCCCGGCGTTGAAAGACAACATGATTCCCATCGGCGGACCTTCGGTAAACCCCTCCCAGCGTATTATCCCCAAACGGATGATCCGCACGGGTATCCCGATGATCGACCTGTTCAACACGCTGGTTGTTTCGCAAAAATTGCCGATTTTCTCGGTTTCAGGCGAGCCGTACAACGAGCTGTTGGCACGGATCGCGATGCAAGCGGAAGTTGACGTTATCGTGCTTGGCGCGATGGGTCTAAAATACGACGATTATCTGTACTTTAAGGATACGCTGGAGGAAGGCGGCGCATTAAGCCGCACGGTTATGTTTGTCCACACGGCAAGCGATCCGACAGTCGAATGCCTGATGATTCCCGATATGTCGCTGGCGGTTGCCGAGCAGTTCGCGCTGCAAGGCAAAGACGTGCTAGTGCTTTTGACCGATATGACCAACTTCGCCGACGCGATGAAGGAAATCTCGATTATCCAGGAGCAGGTTCCCAGTAACCGCGGTTACCCCGGCGACCTGTACAGCCAGTTGGCGAGCCGCTACGAGAAGGCAGTTGACTTTGAAACCGCTGGCTCTATCACCGTTCTCGGTGTTACGACAATGCCCGGCGACGACGTTACCCACCCCGTGCCTGACAACACCGGATACATCACCGAAGGGCAGTATTACCTGAAAAACAGGCGTATCGAGCCGTTTGGCTCACTGTCGCGCCTGAAACAGATGGTCAACGGCAAAACCCGCGAAGATCACCGCGCCCTGATGGACGGTATGATCAAGCTGTATTCGGCATTTAAAGACACGCTTGAAAAGAAAGCGATGGGCTTTATTATGACCGCGTGGGACGAAAAGCTCCTGAAGTATGGCGACAGCTTTGAAAAGCAGATGATGGATCTTTCCGTAAATATTCCGCTGGAACGGGCGCTGGATTTGGGCTGGGAGATTCTTTCATCCTGCTTTGCCCCCGAAGAAACAGGCTTGAGAACCGAGCTTATCTCCAAATTCTGGCCTAAAAAAGAGTAGGGAATGCAATGGCGAAAGTAAAGCTTACGAAAAATGAGCTTAAAAAACAAAAAGATTCCCTGAAAATGTATCGGCGCTACCTGCCTACACTGATACTGAAGAAGCAGCAGTTGCAGGCGGAAATCCGCGCTACCGAAGTTCGCATCGGTGAGCTTATGGAAGAAAAAAAGCGGCTCGATGAAACGTTTAAATCGTGGATTGCCGTTTTTGGGGAGCGGGGGATTTTTACGCCAGGGATTCTTAAAATCACCGAGGTAAAAACCGGGCATGGCAACATTGCCGGTGTGAATATTCCCATTTTCAAGGGCGCGGAATTCGAGGCGGCCTCGTATAACCTTGCCGTTATGCCGCTGTGGCTCGACCTTGCGGTGGAGAAACTCAAGCAGGTTTTCCTGCTAGACCTCGAAGCGCAGGTTGTCGAAGAGCAGCGCAGCCGTTTAAGCCAAGAGTTGCGGGTTACGACCCAGCGCGTAAACCTTTTTGAGAAAATTAAAATCCCCGAAACGAAGGGTTATATCAAAAAGATACAGGTGTACTTAGGCGATCAGCAGACTGCCGCTGTTGTGCGGGGCAAAATCGCAAAACGAAACCTCGTTAAAGGCGGTGTGTCATGAACTCCACCCGACTGGAACGAAGTGAAAGGAGGCTCCCCTCGTGATTGTACCGATGAAGAAAGTCTCCCTTGTGGTGATGGACAAATACCGGGAAGCATCGCTGGAAAAACTCCGCGAAATCGGGGCGGTTCATCTTGAAGGGAAAAATGCCTCCTCCGATACCCTGACAGAACTTGTGGCGCGGAAGGCGGGCGTTGAAGCCGCGCTTGCGCTTTTGAATCCATACGCGGCAGAAATCGCGAAAGGGCAAAAGCAAGCACAAGCAGCAAGCGGCGCGAAGTTTGACGCTCAGAATGAAGGGCAGGATTTTTTCCGCCGGATACTGAAACTGGAAGAAGAACGAAAAATACTGCGGGAGAAAGCGGACAGCCTTTCCCGCGAGCAGGGCAGAATAAAAGACTGGGGCGATTTTGACCCGGCTGGCATTCAGCTCCTGAAAGACAACAACATCGCCCTGTACCTGTACGAATTTACCCACAAGACGTTTAATTCGCTGCCGGATGATGTTCGCTATGTTGTCATTAAAAAAGGCAAGGCGGTTGTTTACGCCGCGGTGCTGGACAGCGAAGTGAGCGGCGAAACTCCGGTTGAGCCGGGTAAATACTCCCTTTCCGCCCTCAACGCGCTTGTCGCGGAGACTGCGAATAAACTTGCCGATATCGAAAATGACTTTTTCTCGCTTTGCTCCGGCAAGAGTGCGCTTGAACAGGAACTTGAAAACCTGTCGGCGCAGATTGAGTTCCAGACTGCCAGCGCGGGGATGGAGACGCTGGGCGATACGCCCGCCGAATCCACTGTTTCGTGGCTTTCTGGCTTTATCCCCGCCGACAAAATGCCGCTTTTGAAGGAGACGGCCGGGGCAAATGGTTGGGCGCTCGCGTGGGACGATCCCGCGCCTGAAGATCATCCGCCGACACTGCTGAAGAACGGCGCGCTTGCGCGGATTATCCAGCCTTTGTTTTCGTTTTTGGGGACTGTTCCCGGTTACCGCGAGTTTGACATCAGCCCGTCGTACCTGCTTTTTTTCAGCGTCTTTTTCGCGATGATTGTGGGTGATGCCGCCTACGGCTTGATAATTCTCGGCATCGCGCTGGGCGTTGGCTTTTCCGTAAAAAAGAAAAGCGGCGCGTTTCCCGATATAGCAAAGCTCCTGTTGCTACTTTCCTGCATGACGATTGCGTGGGGTGCCGCCATTGGCTCCTGGTTTATGATTCCGCACTCTGGGCTTCCGGCTGTTTTGACCGCGCTCATTTTGCCGCCGTTTAACAACTCAGGCCCGCTCGTGGAATTTCCCCTTGCCCTTCAGAGTATCTTTAAACTTCCGGCAAAAGTGCCGATTGATGAACTCAAAACCCAGTGGTCAATTCAGTTCCTGTGTTTTACCATTGCTGTCAGCCAGTTGGCGTGGGCGCGGGGCAAGCGCTTTGCGCGGCTTTTGCCGTCTCTGTCGGCAATCGCGCAGTTGGGCTGGCTTGTTATGATGCTGGGTTTATACTTCCTCGTGTTATCGATGCTGTTGGGGATTGAATTTCCGTCATTTGCGCCGCTCTTCATCGGCGGCGGGATTGCCTTTATTCTTGTTTTTTCGGAGCAGAAAGGCGGCAATTTCTTTATCAACATAGGGAAAGGATTTGCCGGGTTGTTCTCGCTCTTTTTGAAAACCGTAAGCTGCTTTGCCGACATCATCAGCTATATCCGCCTGTTTGCAGTGGGAATGGCTGGCGCGATGATTGGAATGATCTTTAACCAGATGGCGTTTCCCGCCGAAGGGCTGGGCAGTTTTGGTGTTGTTTTTATTATTAGGTTTGCGGTTGCGGTCTTGCTCGTTGTGTTCGGCCACAGCCTGAATCTCGCGCTGGCGTCTCTGTCGGTTATAGTCCACGGGGTGCGCCTGAATCTTTTGGAGTATGCCGGAAACCACCTGGAAATGGAGTGGTCCGGTTACGCATATAATCCTTTTGCACGCAAGCAAAAGGGCAAATTGTGATAAGGAGAATACAAATGGAAGTAGGTTTCTTGGGCGAACTTGGAATTGCGGCTAGCTTTGGGCTTGCCTCAATTGGCGCGGCAATAGGGGTGATTGCGAACGGTCCCGCCGCAATTGGAGCATGGAAAAAGTGCTATATACAGAAAAAACCGGCGCCCTTTATTTTGCTGGTTTTTGCGGCAACCTGTTTGACCAACGTTATTTATGGGTTCATTACGATGTTTATGCTTGCGGGCAAAACGAACCTTACTGACGGGCGGCTTTTGGGCTTGGGCGTTGGAACGGGGCTTTGTATTGCCATCGTTGCCTACACACAGGCAAAGTGCGCCGCCGCCGCCGCAGATGCGTACGCTGAAACAGGACAGGGATTGGGCAACTATTTGATGGTTATCGGTATTGCTGAAACAATCGGTCTTTTTGCGATGGTGTTTACGATTATACAGTAAGATCTATCGTACTGTAATTTTATTGGCTTACTAATGGTAACACGATCGTCTCGAATTTCAAAAACCGTAAAGATTGGCGGCTTTGGTCATGTTGATCCCGTTTTAATCGGGGGCAATTTTCCCATCGTTGTCCAAACGATGTGGAAGGATCGGCTTTCGTATGCGGACTTGCCGGAAGCGGCGGTCCGTATACAACGCCTGAAAGAGATGGGGTGCGGCATACTGCGTTTTGCCGCGCCTGACCTCGCCGCCGCTGAAGTTTTAGGGAACTTGGCGCAGGAAGTGTCGATGCCGTTGGTGGCAGACATTCACTTTGATTATAAAATCGCCCTGCGCTGCCTTGACTTCCCCATTGCAAAAATCCGCATAAACCCCGGCAATATTGGCGGGGAGAAAAAAGTCCGCGCCGTGCTGGAAAAGGCCTCCGCCGCATCCCGCCTGATACGCATTGGTGTCAATTCCGGCAGCCTTCCGCAAGACCTGCGCCGCCTCGTCGACTCAGGCGAGCTTGAAAACGCCGAAGCTCTGGCTCAGGCGGCAGAACGGGAAATCGCCATATTCGGCGAATCCGGCTTTACGGACTTCATCGTCTCAATGAAAGCGTCATCAGTTGCCGATACTATAAAGGCGAACCGTATTTTTGCATCCCGCAGCGATGCTCCCCTGCACATCGGCGTAACCGAAGCAGGGCCGCTTATCGCGGGCGTGGTGCGGAATGCGACTGCCCTGACGACACTGTTGAGCGAAGGCATCGGCGACACGCTGCGGGTATCCCTTTCGGATACGATGGAAAATGAGATAATCGCCGGACGCGAGATTCTCATGGCCGCCGTGGAAATTGCCGGAGAAGCAGGGGAGGGGCGCCTGGGGGCGCAACCGCACGGGGTGAATATTGTTTCCTGCCCCCGCTGTGCGCGCAACAGTTTTGACACCCACGGTTTTACCAGCCGCTGGCAGGACAAACTGTACGCGCTGGATAAAAACGTTACTGTGGCAGTGATGGGGTGCGCCGTCAACGGCCCCGGCGAAGCGCGGCACGCAGATATTGGCATTACCGGCGCGGGGGACAAGGTGCTTATCTTCAGCAAAGGGAAGATTATCAGCACAATTGAAAGAAGCGATGCTGATGCTGCTTTTGAGAAGGAGCTAGATAAACTATGAGAATTTCCACCGCTGCTTCGCTTATACTTTTTACGGTATGTATATGTGGTGCTGCCCCCGCAGATGCCCAGAATACCCAGAGCGAACGTGTGTGGTGGTATACCCTTGAAGAAGGGAAGCTCCTGTTCCGAAGCGGCGATTATGGGAACGCGCTTGTTACGTTTGATAAAGCCCGCCGCACCCGCCATGCCCAATTTACGCGGCTGGAGCAGGACCTTATCCGTCTGCTTTCTACCGCTGAGGCGCGGACGCTGGGTGATTCTCTTTTTTCCATAGAACGCTTAATCTCGTTCCGTAACGAAACTGCCGCCGCTGCCGCGTTGGACTACCTTTTCCACCGCGTCTCCAGGGAAAGTGTCGGCGGTTCGGCTGCCCGCGTTCTAGAAGAGCTGGAGCGGCAGAAGAATTTTCCCGAAGCGGACTTTTGGATGGGCGAAACCTTTATGGCTGAGGGGGAACTTGCCCTCGCGCTTACCCAGTACCAGCGGGCGTGGGATAACCGCGCTCTTTTGGAAACGCCCGGTTTTGATGTGCAGATTCTGTACTGTATGACAACCATCCGCCAGATGCGGCAGGAATATATCGAAATGGAGCGGCTTGCCAGTCAGATTATCACCGGGGACAGCCCGGGGCATAACAGGGATAATTTGTGGGCAAGCGGGTTACTCCGCGCCGCGATGGTTCGTCTGCTTGAAAGCGAGGGAATTCACCGCTTTATCTCCCTGTATCGGCACGACAATATTGTTACCGAGCGGGCGCATCGGTTGTTGGGTTTTTTCTTTACCGACACGCGGCGGGATATTTCGGCGGCTGAGCACCTGATGTTTGCCTTTTTGATCCAGAACACAATTATTATCGATGATATTATACGCCGCCAGTTCGATTTTACCTTTACCACGCTAGACGATCTGATGACGCACGCCCTTGTGCAACCTGCCCTTGTGGAATTTATGGAAGAAACCGAGTATTTCCGAACGGCGTTTCATCTTTCCACGGCGCTTGCCTCAACGGGCAAGACGATACCCGCCATGCAACTGTGGGCATTCCTTGCCGCAAGCCCCAACGCGGGGGTATGGGGCGAACGCGCCCGTGCAAATCCCGTGCCTTACTCTGAACCGGCGATAGAACTTCCGTGAACCAGCATAGAACCTTGTGCAAAAACCGCAAAGGTGAGCCCGTTCACTCCTGCGCTATACGGTATTTAAGGTAGATTTCCTCCAAGGTACGGTGGGGGCCGGGCGCAGAAGTCCGCTTGCGAAAGCGCGCGGTATCCCGGCGGTCAACATAAAAATCGTAAATCGAACGGCAATCGGTGCTGTCGATAATGCCGTATGCAGGTTTTCCCCCAAGGTAGGAATCAATCTCTTGCCGCCCCACAGCGTTTTCGCCCTGTTCGGCAAGTTTTAACCGAATTGAAGTTATTTCCTCGTAGGAAAGCCCGAACAGGAACTCTTCCAGCGCCCAGCGTGTTTCATCGATTGACACACGCGCTATGATGAATTCCTGCCAGCCCTCGTCCATGTCCATCGTTACGCGCATAAGCTCGCTGGAAGCGTTCATCGTTCCAAAGCAGGGTGGGGGAGCGGCATCGCGAGCACTCCACAGCGCGTCCAATGCCGACAAATGTTGCACCGCGCGAGGATCATTACCTGAATCCCACAGGGAAATTAAATCGTAAGCAAGGTTAATCTTCACGATTTGGGAAAAATCAGGATCGTCAAGACACGAAAAATACACTTCCTCCGCCATAAGCGTATGGATAACGGTCAGCATGACCTTTCTCAACGGCTGATAAAATTCCTTTTTATCGCGCAACAAAATATACAACAGGGAAAACGCCTGAAACTTCGCCACCTGATAACTGCGCGCCGCCGCAACACGTGCCGGAATGTGCAGCAGATGCGTGGGCGATGCAAACGAACAAAGCGTTGACAACAGGTGACCTTCGTCCCTCTGTATGCCGCGGAGCTTGTTGCTCTCACGAATTGACGGATACTGGGAAACTGCCTCGCCAAGCGCGGCCAAACACCGAAAACGCTGATTCACCAGCACCGTTTCTTCCGGGGAGCACTCGTTAAGGTAAGCTTTAATTTTCTCAACTAAAGCGGTTTCTTCACCATTCAGTTCAAGCATTCGTAAAACTGCCTCCACATTATTTATCTTACAATAATAATACAAGAATATCTGCAAAAGTATAATAAAGCAAGTGTATATTGTATAACAAATTAAAGGTTTCGATACACTCATCACCATTGGTAGACAGAACAAACATTATATATAGTAAACAAAGTATAAAAATTATGCTTTCCAAGTACGCTTTTTTCTCTACTTCAAATATTCTTCCAGTTAACGTATCGCAAATCGGCGGAGAAGTCAGCGGAAAACGGCATATCGCTACCGTCGTAAATTACCCGCCGCGCTTTAATTTCCTGCGAAGCCGGTGGCGTAAAGTTCAGCAGGTTTTTTGCGTAGTCCCTATTTGCGGTTTGAGATGCTTTTATTTCGGTTAAAATTAAACCCTGCGGTGTTTCCTCGATAAGGTCAATTTCTTTTTCCCGGTTATCACTGTCCCGCCAAAAATACAACCCCGGACGGCGGCCTGCGTTGAAATACCCTTTCATTATTTCAGAAATAACCGCCGCCTCAAAAATATGCCCCCGCATCCGATGCAGCGTTAGTTCCTTAGCCTCAGTGAAGCCCAAAAGAGCACACAACAAACCCGTGTCATAAAAATAAAGCTTGGCGGTTTTTACATAACGTTTCCCTAGGTTGCTGTAATAAGGCGGCAACCGAAACAAAATGTAACTCTCTTCAAGTATCGAAATCCACGAATCGGCAGTTCTCGCATCAATGGCAACTTCAGCCCCCAGCTTGGTCAGGTTTACCGGGCTGCCAACGTTTGCCGCTACAATACGCATAAAACGCCGAAATTTGTCAATGTCGTTAATTCTAAGTTCCGCCCGAATATCCCGTTCCACATAGGTTGCGATATAGCTTGGAAAAAAATCCTCAGGAGCGATTTTCGAGGAAATGAGCCGGGGATACGCGCCGGACAGCATCCACTCGTCAGCATTTTTGGGAAGTCGCCTCGCCTGAGCCAGCTCCGCAAGGGAAAACGGCAACAACGATAGGATACCTACCCTTCCGGCAAGCGACTGGGAAATACTCTTCATCATCAGGAAGTTTTGCGACCCCGATAAAATGTACATTCCCGGAGTATCCTTCTGGTCAACCTTGCTCTGGATATACGAGAACAAATCCGGCGCCCGCTGCGCTTCATCGATGATAACATTGCCCTTGTAAGAATCCAAAAAACCGCGCGGATCAAGAATCGCGAAATCTCTGGTATCTTTTTCTTCAAGGCTCACATAGTCGTAATTTTTGCCAAAAAGCTGTTTGAGCAGCGTGCTTTTCCCGCTTTGCCTTGGACCAGTGAGAAACACCGCCGGAAATTTTCCCGCCATATCTGCCAGTTTGCTGACGATGGCTCTTTCGATAGTTTTCATCACCTAAAATCATACAATACAAGTTCCGAAAATTCAACATCCGTAATACCGAAAATTCGACAATACATATACCGAAAATTCGACAATACGGACAGCGAAAATTAAACAGAGCCTAGGCTTTTATCCGGCGACAGTAGCGATCGGATAAAGGGTGCGGTAGGCATCGAAGTACGAGACACCCGAATCGTCAACACCCGGCATCCGCGCGAGGACAGAAAGGCGCTGCAGACCGTAGACGCTCCCGCCCGCAGCAACATCACCTGCCGCAGCACTAGCGCCGCCTGAACGGGCGGCGCGGTACGGCTTTTCCTCGCCAGCTTTAACGGTGTCAGATTTCCCGCCCTCGCCACCTGAGGCGTATTCATACCCCCACAGCAACGACGAAACGGAGTGCTTTTTCTGCCCTGCCGGAATAAGCACGTTCATCGCCCGGGTAACGGCAAGCCCTTCGGGAAGGCGTGCGTTCAGGCGCTCCATAAACAGCCCGGAGTCAAACAGCCCTTCCGTGTCAACCGCCGCAATTTCACCTCCGGCGCTAATGCCCAAAGAAAGTGGAGAGGCAATGTCGAGCCGGGGCAACGGGTTAAAACCCTGCGAATACAGAACGGGAATGCCCGCTCTAACAAAGGCAAAGGCGAAAATTTCAAGCAGGCACAGGTGAGATTGAAACACCGCACTACCCCTTTTTTCAAATGAAAAAAGAATCCTAAAGGTATCAGCTGGAAGATTAGACACGGTTTCCAGTGCGGCAACGTGAGGTTTTTCTTCATGTTGTATATTATTTTCTACAACATTGAGCGATTTTCGGCACGTTCCACAGAAATCTGTGCAGTTTTCGATACATGGTGAAGTAAGTTCTCCGCCATGAGACCTTTTCAGCTCGGTTAAAAAATAGTTTTTGCCGACTTTTGAATCGATAAAAGCCCACGGCAAAACGCCAGCGGTATCAATCCCGCTGTTAATTTCATTCACCAGCGGCGCACTCTTTTCAACGAGGGATTCCCACGTATTGCGCTTGAAATACTCCGTCCACGAATCAAGGCGGCAGCCCAGCTTGAACGCCTCCTCAAAAATGTCCCCTGCCCGTTCATCGCCCCGGCTGGCAATACCTTCGATTACCGAAACAAGCGGGTCTTGAATCCCCACTTTATGCCCCTGCGGTTTTAAGCGCGCCCGCAAGTAGTTCAGCTTTCGTTCAGATTCGCCGCGCTCCAACTGAGATGCCCACTGGAACGGCGTGTGGGCTTTTGGCACGAATGTTCCCACGTTGATGTTGAAGTGCAAGCCCGTCATCGCGGCGGCTCGTTCGATAAAAGCGGCGATTTCTTCCTCTTCAGACTTCAGCGTCCCCTGCCCTGCTCGTTGCTCATCGCCGCTGTGTACAGGCAGCCCGATCATAAAGTAGAACTTGGATGTGCGCCAGCCGCGCCTCCGCGCCTCTTTTAAAATGGAAACAACATCCTGCTCGGAGACTTTTTTGTTAATTGCCATTTGCCAGAAGTCCGCCGGGGTTTCAACTGCGAAGGTCAGACCGCTCTTGCGAACTTCCGATATTTTTTCAAGGAGGTCAAGGGAAAACGTGGAAACTTTCAGAGACGGAAGCTGAAACGAAATGCGTTGCGAGCGGTATTTGGCGTTCAGCGCATCGATGAACGTATCCAAATACCGGTAATCCCCCGACGACAAGGAGGAAAGACTGATTTCGCGGTAGCCGCCCTGCCGTACAAACGCCTCGATTTCGGCTTCGATGGCGCGTGCGTCCTTTTGACGCATCGGGCGATACCAGCATCCGGCGTGGCAAAAGCGGCAGCCGTTTGCACAGCCCCGCATTATCTCCACCGAGCCGTGCTGGTGAACAACCTTCATGTTGGGAACGGGAAAAATTGCAGGTTGGAAATTTACGCCGCCTTGTACGCCGTTTGGCGAATCGCTGGCAGCTTCCATCCCGCCTGATGCAAAGTTCGCGTCTATTGCCCGCACCGCCCTACCCTTCCCCTTTGTCCACACCGAAGGATGTTCGACAAGGCGCGCAAGCATATCCTGCCGTGTACCGCCTGATTTTTTTATTCCGGCAAGAATAACCGCCAGATCGAAAAATCCGGCTTCCGCCTCGCCAATCCAGAACGCATCGATAAAAGCGGCGTAGGGCAACGGGTTTGAAACACATGGGCCGCCCATCAGCACAATCGGGTCATCCTCCCGGCGGTCGCGGCAGCGAAGGGGAATGCCCGACACATCGAGTATCGTAAACACGCCGCCGATTCCCAGTTCGTAGCCGAGCGTAAACATCAACAAATCGGTGTTTTTAAGGCTTATCCCCGTATCGAGGCCGTACATCGGAAGATTCCTGCCGCGCAAAAGCTGCTCGAAATCGGGGGCGGGGGCAAAGGCGCGGTCGCAGGAAACACCGTCAAGGCGGTTGAGGCGGTTGTAGAGAATGCGGAGCGCCTGATTTGACATCCCGATTTCATATAAATCGGGAAAGGCGATAACGGTTTTCAGCGTCCGATTGTCTGCGCCGAGTGCCGGCTTGCACAGCCGCCCGTACTCTCCGCCAGTGTAACGCCCCGGTTTTTCGACGCTCAACAGCGCCTGACCTAATTCCCTAACGGGATTAAAATAATGAGTTTCCATATCCTGATGAGTGTTGATACCTTCTAACATAAATACTGAGCGCCAGCCCAATGCCAGCCATCGCCGAAATAAGCGCAGAACCGCCGTAAGAAACGAACGTCAACGGGATTCCAGTAACGGGCATAATGCCCATCGTCATCCCGACATTGATGAAAAAATGAAAGGCGTACATAGAAGCAAGGCCTGCAACGATGTTTGCTCCGAATGAGTCAATTGTGATCCGCATAATCCTGATAAGTCTGAGAATAATAAGCAAAAAAAGCGAAAATACGAACGTGCCGCCTAAAAATCCCCATTCTTCACAGAGAATGGCGAAAATAAAGTCGGTGCTTTGCTCGGGCAGAAAGTGAAACTGGCTCTGCGTTCCTTGAAGATAGCCCATACCTGAAATCCCACCTGAGCCTATTGCGGTGATGGACTGGATGATGTGCCAGCCTGAGCCGCGCGGGTCGATGTTGGGGTCCAGAAAAACGATGAGCCGCATAACTTGATAGCCGCGCAGCACTTTTGAGGCGGCGTAGGAAAGCCCCATCGAAAAGGTGAAGATTCCGGCAGCGTAGCATATCCAGAAAAAGTAGCCTTTGTGGTAGCGCGAAAAACCGAACCAGCCGATAAGTCCGATTGTAACCATGGCGAGGCAGAAGAGCAGAACAAAGCGTGTATTTGCAAGCATCATCAGCGCGGGGTACATGTTGTTCATAATGTGCGTTTGCCACAGCGGAAGCAGGAGGAAAAAGCCCGCAAAAAAAACGGTTGCCCCGAGAAAAAAGATGTACCTGAGGGGAATTCCTGCGATAAACATCATTCCCAACAGTATGGGGATGAAAACGAGTGCCGTTCCCAAATCTGGCTGGATGAGAATCAGCAACATTGGGAGCATCACGATGGCGCAAGAGACCAGAAAGCGGATGAATGTTCTATGGTTGCGCTTGGTGATGTCCAAAAACCACGCCAGAAAGAGGATGGTAGTGATTTTGGCGAACTCCGAAATTTGAAAGGCAAAGCCCGCAATTCTGATCCAGCGGCTTGGGCGGCCAGTCAGCCCCATGACGAGGATGTACAAAAGAAGGGCGAGCGTTCCCAGATAAAAATACAGCGCCAGATCGTACGCGCGGCGGTAGTTAAACAGCACCAGCGTAAAAACCAGCACTAGCCCGGCTGCTGCCCACGCCAATTGGCGGCGGTACTCGTTGGAAACCATAACGCCCGCCGGAGTCATCCCCGACGAGTAAATGAAAAGCACTCCCACGATTACAAGCACCAGCGCCGAGACGAGGAGGAAAAAGTCTATTTCAAGAAGATTGCGAAACCTCATCTAACTTAGCCTCGGCGGCGGTGTTCGGGAATCCGAAGGGTAATTGCCGCTTCCTCGAATGTCTGGTTGGCGAATATGCCCTGAAAAATGGCGGCAGACGCGAACGGTGCCCACCATTCCCAGCCGTTGCCCGCCTCGACAATCACCGCAACGACAATCCGCTCTTCGGGGTTGGGCGTTTGGTACGGCGCGTAGGCGACAAACCACGAATGCCAACTGTCGGCAACGCCGCCAAGCTCGGCGGTTCCGGTTTTTCCGGCGATTTGCACCGCGTTGATGTTCATCGGGTAGCGGGCTGTTCCTTCGGTGATTACGCTCCGCATGTCGCGGCGCAGGCGTGTAAAGGCATCGGTAGAAACCGTGCTAGTATGCAGCACTTCTGGCTCTGTTCTTTCCAGCAGTTCTCCGGTTCGCGGGTCGCGGACTTCCTTCAATAAATGCGGGCGGAACACCACGCCGTCATTGACCACCATCGCCACCATGTTCGCCATTTGCAGGGGCGTAACGAGCGTATAACCCTGCCCGATTGACATATTCACCGTGTCGCCGCCCACCCAGCGGGAGTTAAAGCGCCGCTCCTTCCATTGCGGATCGGGGACAAAGCCGCTTGCCTCGCCGGGAAGGTCAACTTCGGCAAGTTTCCCAAAACCCAACTGCCTGGCGTGATGTACGATATTATCGATGCCGAGATGATCCCGCGCCAAAACAGCGTAGTAGATATTACAGGACTGCGCCAGCGCCTGTTGAAGGTTCACCCTGCCATGCCCGGGATAGCCGATGTGGCAGCGGAACACCCGGTCGCCGATGACAATTTCACCCCGGCACTCGATGGTATGCTCCGGCGAAAAGACGTTTTCCGCCAGAGCCGCTGTAGACATCGCAATTTTGAAAGCCGATGCCGGAGGGTACGTTGCCTGAATAGCCCGGTTGATGAGCGGCCGGCTGGGATTGTTCAGCAGCGCCTGAAACTGCGCCTCCATATCCGAGTTGTTAAACACGTTGGGATCGTACCATGGATAGGAAGCCATCGCTAAAACTTCCCCGGTTGTGGGGCGCAGAACAACGACAGAACCAAGCCGCGATCCCAAAGCCCGTTCGGCAAGCGTCTGAATCCTGCGGTCGATCGTTAGGACAAGGTTTTTCCCCATTTCCGGAGGAACGCGGGTTTCGCCATCAGCAATTATCCTGCCGCGAGCGTCAACAATCCGCGTCTGCAGCCCTTCCTTCCCGCGCAACAGCAGGTCGTACTGGCGCTCAATACCGCTGCGCCCGATGATGTCGCCCTGATTGTAGCCCAAGTTAAAGAGAACCGTCAGCTCTTCCATCGAGATATTCCCGACGTAGCCGATGATATGGGACAGGCTGCCAATGTCGGGGTAAAACCGCACGGGGCGGGATTGCCAGGAAACACCCGGCAGCGAAACCGATTCCTCGGCAATGATGCTTATTGTATGAAAAGAAACGTTCCACGCGATTTCAACGGGCTGGTACAGACGGGCAAGCGTCGCCGGAAGCCGCCGCTGAAGCTGCGCGCCCTGAATCCCCAATATTTCGGCAAGGCGGCTGATAAGTTCCGGCAGTTGGGCGCGGGGAACTTCAGCGGGCGTTATGCTGACGGTAAACGAGTTAGCGTTCATCACCAGCGGCTGGCTGAAGCTCCGGTCGAAAATTTCCCCGCGCTGGGCGGGAATTGTTACCGTTTGGCGGGCAATACTCTGCGCCCGCGCGCGATACACCTCGCCCCGCAAAACCTGCATACCAAAAAGCCGCATTGCGTACAGAGCAAAAACGGCAATAAACATGAGGCGCAAAACAATAATCCGCATTTCACTACGACCTTCGCGTTCGCTCGCCATTAGGC
>WQZT01000011.1 GCA_009780595.1 Treponema sp.
AGCCGCTACTATAGAAGAAAAAAATAGTGCGCTGGATAAAATAGACGATGCGTCATCACACTTGCTGGGCGTAATAAACGATATTCTCGATATGGCAAAAATAGAAGCGGACAAATTGGAACTGACTCTCGTTGAATATAGCTTTGAGAAACTGGTGCAGAGGGTGCTGTCGGTGATTGCCTTCCGCGCCGATGAGAAGCGGCAAAAACTCGCCGTGAATATCTCAGACGAAATTCCGCGCTGTGTTGTGGGGGACGCGCAACATTTGGCGCAGGTGATAACGAATCTGCTATCGAACGCGGTGAAGTTTACTTCCGAAGGTGGCGAAATCCACCTTGACGCGTTTGCAGCGCAGGGGCAGACGGGCAGAAGCTTGCTCCTGCGGGTTGAAGTTACCGACAACGGTATCGGGATTTCGCGCGAGCAGCAGGAAAAGATGTTTGATGCGTTTGAGCAGGTGCAGAGCGGAACGAGCCGCGAACACGGTGGCACCGGGCTGGGGCTTGCTATTTCCAAGCGCATCATCGAGCTTATGGGCGGCAGGATTTGGGTTGAGTCGGAGCTTGGCAAAGGCGCGAAGTTTATTTTTACCGTGGAGGTTCAGCGCGGCACAAGCAATGGTGGCGCTGGTTCGGCAACGCAGACCGCGGCGGAATCCGCACCGCACAATTATTTTCCCGGCAAGCGGCTTTTGATTGCCGAGGATATCGCCATAAACCGCCAGATACTTGTTACACTGCTGGAAGATTCAGGGCTCGCCATTGACTGCGCCGAAACTGGAAGCGAGGCGCTTGAGTTGGTTGCCGCCGCTCCTGATAAATACGACATTGTGTTTATGGATTTGCAGATGCCGCACATGAACGGGCTTGAAGCAACGCGGCACATCCGCGCCCTGCCCGCCGTTATGCGCCGCCGCAAGAAACTGCCGATTATCGCGATGACGGCGAACGTTTTCAAGGAGGACATCGCGGCGTGCCGAGCGGCGGGAATGGACGATCATCTGAGCAAGCCGCTGGATATTGCCAAGATGCAGGATGTGCTGCGTACATATTTGGGGGAAGATTAATAGAGAGCAGGTGCAGTGAAAAGAAAGCTTTCCCCACGCGGGAAATTAACGTATCAAGCGATTGTAAATTATCACGTATCCTGTTACACTATCTCAATGAAAACACATTTATCTTCCCTTTTTGCAGTTTGCGCTGGCTTTTTAATGGTTTCCTGTGCGCCGGAGCGGACTGCCGCCCGCTCGCCTGAGGACACCGCTTTGGGCGACGGGCTTTTCGCCAGAATTGCCACAACGCGGGGGGACATCGTAGTCCGCCTCGAGTTTGAGCGAACGCCGCTGACCGTTGTCAACTTTATCGCGCTTGCGGAAGGCACGATGTCCGCCGCATCAGGCACGCCTTTTTACAACGGGCTTACGTTTCACCGCGTCATCGAGAACTTTATGATTCAGGGCGGCTGCCCGCTCGGTAACGGCACGGGCGGTCCCGGCTACCGTTTCCCCGATGAGTTCGATCCCGAACTCAAACACGACAAGCCCGGAGTGCTTTCAATGGCGAACTCCGGTCCCGGCACAAACGGCAGCCAGTTCTTTATAACGCACGTCGAAACGCCGTGGCTTGACGGCAAGCATACGGTTTTCGGCAACGTTGTACAGGGGCAGAACGTGGTGAACGCTGTCCGGCAGGGCGACAAAATCGAAAAAGTTTCGATTATCCGCAACGGCACGGCGGCGAATGCTTTCAAGGCGGATCCGGCGGCGTTCGACAGGTTGCTTGCCAACTTCGATGCCGCCGCGGCCGCGCGCCTTCAATCCCGCCGCGATGCCGATCTCGCGCTCATCGGGGAGAGTTTCCCCAACGCAACGGTTTCCCCTTCGGGGTTGCGCTGGGTTGTGGACAAGGCCGGAAGCGGCGCTCGCCCTGCGCCGGGCAGCACGGCGATGGTCAACATCCGCGGCAAGTTTCTTGACGGCAGGTATTTTGCCAACAGCGATCTTTCAGGCGGCGCGGAAGAGTTGCCCGTTGGGTCAGGCAGGATTTTGCCGGGGCTTGATGAAGCCATTCTGGCTATGCAAACGGGCGAACAGCGGACAGTAATTATTCCGCCAGAGCTCGCCTACGGAGATCGTAATGTAAACGATGTAATTCCGCCGCACAGCTTTTTGGTTTTTGAGATAGAGCTGCTGCGTATAAAATAGCGGCGCTTGCACTGCGTTGTAACACAACAGTGTCTAATCTTATGGGCGCTGTTGTGTTAACAACTCTAATTTTTTAATTCTATTAAAAAACTCCATAACGCCAACCGCGTTTAACTGCGCTATCCGCAATGAGTCAAATTTTTCACTAAAAAAAATAACCGTTTGGGTGTAGTTCGTTCTCCATATTTTAATACATTGGTATACATGAAACCGCTATTGGCTATCGGCGATCGCGGGCAGGAGGTTACGGTTGATGAGAGAAATATCATTAGCCGCAGGGAAATGCTCCCCCTGTTTGAAAAAGCCCGGCAGATACTACGATACTATAACGATGTGATGGGCGGTGTGGCGATTGTGATTGACAGTTCTGGCAACGAGATAAAAGCGCCCGACGAAAAAACACAAGTGCACCGCGTATGCCGAGCAGGTCGTGCCTGCTGTATAAAAAATTGTGGCATCTCTGATGTGAAAGCTTCATCAACACTTCAGATGAGGAACGCTTGCCCACACTGGAAAACTCACCAGACAGCGCTCGATGAATCGCGCAACAACGACGGCGTGTACATTTATTCGTGCGAGATGGGTTTTGTGTATTGGACAATTCCTCTGTACCTAAGCGGGCGTTACGCTGGTGCGCTGATCGCCGGACAGGTAATTGCAAACAACAGTGGGGATGTTGACACTGAGCGTGCTTCGATGGTGGAATGTTTCAGCGCAATGTGCAATGACACATCGTATGTACGGGAATTTCAGGCGGTGGTGAACTCTGCGCCGCTAAAAACTGTCGAGGAAATAAAGGCGCTTGCACAATTGCTTGGACTGTGCGCCCATGAGATTTCCGAGCGAAGAGAAGAGACGCACAGAGCAGCGCGGTGTAAATCGTGGCAAAGTCTGTCACCAAAAAGTTCGGTGTATTACGGCAAGCCTTCCAGCCAAAGCACGCAATCAAAGCAGAATGTTGCGCCATCACGGAGCGGCTTGCTTGAACGGGAGCGGCTGCTTGTTGCCGCATTCAGGCGCGGAGATAACGAAACTGGAGGAAAAATTCTCAAAGAGCTTATGGCAAATGTGATGAACGCAATGCCGGGCAATCTAGAAGTGCTTCGCTTTCGGGCGATAGATCTTGTAGCTCTTCTTTCACGTTCGGCAATTTCCGAAACGCACGATAATGGCGCGTTGCTTGAAACCAACAACCGGTATTTGAGCCGAATTATGGAATCAAAAACTTCTGATGAGTTAATAGAAAGTCTCTGTCTCGGCGCGGAGCTTATGGCGAGTAAAATATTTTCGTTTCAGGGAATGCGTCACGCATCGGCGCTCCGCCGGGCAGAGCGTTACATTTGGGAGAATTACACCCGCAAACTCAGCCTTGAAGAAATAGCAAAAGCTTCGGGGCTTTCTGCGCCGTATTTCAGCACGATTTTCAAAGAGGAAATGGGCGAGAATCTTTCGAGCTATCTCAACCGCTTGCGTGTGGAAGGAACGATAACGCTGCTTTCGGAAACGGGAAAACCGCTCAGCGAAATTGCAAAGCTCTGCGGGTTTGAGGATCAAAGCTGGTTTTCAAAAATATTTAAAAACTTCACAGGAATAAGTCCTGGAAAATTCCGCGAAAAAGGCGTAGCATCATTTTATAAACAAAAGGAATAATAGTGAAAAAGAAACTCATCCCCGCCCTTGCAACAACGGGCGGAAAATTAGGGTTAATCATGAGCAACGCGCAAACGATGATGGATATTTATGCTGGGGCAACCGGAGCTTTCGTTAACATTCATTATTACAATTATTTCCATGCTGCTGAATCTGTTGATCAAACTACTGAACAAACAATGATAGACGAAAAAAATATTTGCCGTTCTTGTATCAAAAATAAAAAAAGCGCTGAGGTAAAAGACGCTTTGGAACAAGCTGTACATCCTTGTCTTGAAATGCACAGCAACGCGATAAAAGAGTCGCACCGTTTTGGCGGCAGTTATACATACGCATGCCCGCTTGGTTTTTTATTTTGGACAAGTCCCGTTTACAGCAACGGTCAGATCACCGGAGCGTTAACTGGCAGCGGCTTTCTGGGAATTGACAGCGATGAAAGCTGCCGATTGATGCGCTCGGTGTGTGATAACGATGCAAGTATCGCCTGCAACGAAAAAGAATTGATCGAATGGATTTGCAGTTTTCCCCGCGCCGAGCCACGAATAATAAAAGCGATGGCAGAGCTTTTGCTAGTCTGCGCGAAATCTCTTTCAGTTGGGAGCGACGGTTGCCATGAAGCAATAAACCGCCGGGCGCAACAACAGGCGGCGCTTTCGGTAAAAATCGATGACCTGAAAAACGAACTGCCGCCGGGAGTAGCGCGCCCGGAATATCCACTTGTTAAAGAGCGCGAACTTCTCGAATCGTTGCAAAAGGCGGACATCGAATCGGGAAAGCAAATACTAAACGATATTTTGGCGGCGATATTTTTTACAAATTCTGATCAGTTCAAGTATGTTCAATACCGGGCGATGGAACTCGCTGTGCTTATTTTCCGTGCGGATACAAGTTCGGGATTTTCTGTTGACGCCGCGCTGGAAACAAACAGCCACTATATAAAGTCAATTTACGAAGCGGAAAATATTGAGGAACTTACCGATGCGATGTACCATATTTTCGATGATGTAGCTTCGCATATATTTAGTTTTCATGTTGTTCACCATGCATCGGCGCTTAAAAAGGCCGAATGTTTTATTCTTGAAAACTTTTCCCGCAGAATTAGTCTTGAAGAAATTGCAAAAATATCCGGCTTCTCTGCGCCGTACTTCAGCACTATTTTCAAAGATGAAATGGGCGAAAATCTTTCAAGTTATCTCAATCGTTTGCGCGTTGAAAAAGCAGGGTATATGCTTACCAGCACAAATTATTCATTAAGCAAAATAGCCCGCGCGTGCGGCTTTGAAGATCAAAGCTGGTTTTCAAAAATATTTAAAGTGTACACGGGAATGAATCCAGGAAGATACCGGACATTAGGAGGTAAAACATCTCCGCGAATTCCTGAAGTTATTTTTTCCCAGTCAATGTTAAAAAGAAATGATACGGCACCTGGTATATCGAACGTATCGAGTGCTGTGGTGAAAGAGGGCTAGCAATGGAATTATTGCAGGATATTTCTTCGAGCATACAAAATGGCACTATTAAACAGATGGAAATTTTAATTACCAGAGCTTTAAACGAAAACTATCCTCCGAATACAATTCTGCAAGAAGGAGTAGTTGCCGCTCTTATTAAAATGGAAAAACAATGTAATAGAAATGAAATATTTGATACGGAAATTTTGGCGGCAGAATGGGCAATGAAAGCCGCTCTCGAAATTATTATGCCGCACGTGCGAAATGATGCGGACGATTTTTTGGGAACGATCATTACCGGAACGCTGGAAGGCGACATTCGTGAGACGAGTAAAAATATTGTTTCATGTTTGATGCAGGGGCAAGGGCTGAAGGTTGTTGATTTGGGCGCAAGCGTTTCAACGGTTCGCTTTATCGACACCGCGCTCGAAGAGAAGGCGAACATTATCGCTTGCAATGCTGCGCTGACGGTTTTTCTGCCGCAGATGAAGTTGCTGGTGCAGGCGGCGGCGCAAGCGGACATTCGGGGAAAAACGAAAATATTGCTGTCGGGAGCTCCAGTTACCGAATTGTTTTGCAAAAGCATCGATGCTGATATGTACGCTTCCGACTCCATTCACGCAGCGAAAATTGCCGCCGAGTATTGCAGGAAAGTGAAGGCAAAGTAACCGCCCCAACCGCCGCGCCGCTATCTACCGCAGCGTGCGGAGTAGCGCGCGAAGTTCAGGGTCGATGTGCGGCGGTGGCGCGCCTTGCACTGCCGCCGCGCTAGCTTGTGGTGTACGGAACAATTCGTCCCCGGCGGCGATGCGGTCGAAAAAGCCGTTCCTGACAAGCCGCCCCGCGGCGATTTCATCATCAACCGTTTCGATGATAAGCTGCCCGACAACATCCTCCGCGCTGTAGATCAAACCAATGCCTTCGTTGCGGAGATCGGTTCTTCCCTGCTGGACAATGTCAAACTCATCGCCTACGCTCACACCATCGGCGCGGCCTTTGTTGATAAGCCCCTGATTGTGGCGGCGGTTAATAAGCTCGGCGCGAAAGGGCAGCGCCGCCGCCATGTCGGTTACGATGCCGCGGCTAGAGTTTCGCAGGCGGTCGGGACCAGTTCGAAAGGCGTTGAACACTGCGGCACGAGCGCCGGTGCGGCTTACGAACAGTTCGCCCGTTATCGAAATGTCGCGCTCGTTCTCCGACACAGAAATAACAAGGAAGTAATCCGCGCCAGATTCCCGCGCGGTGCGGAAGGCCGCCGCGAACGATGCCTGGCGAAGTTCGAGGTTCATCGGGCGGATGCCGCGCTCGTGAACGAGGATGTCGTTGATGAACGAAGCGGCGGCGGATCCGGCGTCAACGTGAAACACGGTCGATTGGCTGGCAACGGAAAAAACCGCCACATTCCAGTGCGGCTGGGAGACAACAACCGGATCAACGCCCCAACTGCGGAACAGCGCGGTTGCGAGAATAGCGTTGTACGCTTCTACCGCGTCATTTAAGGCAGTGTCGCCAAATCCCAACTCCTGCATAAATCGCAACTCTTCGAGGAAGCGGGCGGGGAAACCCTGCAAGCGCAGAAGTTCCGCGTACTGCCGCCGCTGCTCCGCAAAGGGATTGAGCCGCAAGCCGCGCCGATACTGGAAGAGCGCCTGATCCATGAGGTTGCGGGTACGGAAGTCTGCGGCACGGTCGAAGTGCCACGCCGCCCAGCGCGCACGCACAGGATCTTCCATTCGCGTTCTGGTAATGAGGAGTTCCTCGAGCGCGGCGCGGATAAACTCGTTGTGCGGATCCATGTTCACGGCGGCGGAAAGAATCGCCTGCGCCTCGTCGAATTGCTCCATCCTGATGTGCGCCATTCCCCGCAAATGCCATGCGTGAGAATCGTTGCGCCGTGCGGCGATAAGCTGGCTGGCGATTTCGGCAGCCTCTGCGTAATGCCCGGCGCGGAAATGCAACGATGCAAGCAGTTGCAAGGCGGGGTAAAACCCCGGGCGGAAGTACAGAGCATTTTCGGCGTAGGCGATGCCGTCATCGAGACGGCCTGCTCGGGATGCAAGGTACGCGGCGTAATAATACACACGGAAGTCTCCGCTGTGGCTCAGTAGTGCCCGCTCAATGTAATCACGGGCGGCGGCTGTATCGCCGAGCGATCCAAGCACGAGCGCGAGGGAAACGAGCAACTGCCTGTCATCGCCGAAACGCCGCACAGCTTCGCGGTAACGTCTGACGGCATCGCCGGGTCTGCCGCGGGCAATGTCGAGTTCCGCCGCCGCAAAGAGAGCTTCGCGGTTGTGCGGTTCGCGTGCCAGCACATCGCCGATGATCGCCTGGGCTTCGTTGAGCTGCCCCAGCGCGATCATCACCGACGCTTCGAGGTTCGCCAGCGCGATGCTGCCGCGCGAAAGAGTCCGCGCCCGCCGCACCCACACAAGCGCTTGGTCGAACTCGTTCAGCGCGTAGTAACATTCGGCAAGCGCGGCGGTAGCTCCCGCGTGAGCGGAGTTCAGGCGCAGTGCTTCCAACAGCGATTCCACTGCGGAGAACCAGTCCTCCACTGCCATAAAATCTTGCCCCTGCTGGAACAAGCTTCCGGCGGTTCCAGCGGCTTGCGCCGCAAGGTTTTGCTCAGGCGGAAAAAAAACGAGAACGCTTAACAGCAGTAACGCACGAACCATCTTTTTTTTCATATCGCCCCCCAATCATCCAATCGATATATCTATGGTAACATCGATTGACTAATATTGTCTTATATAGATTTTACATCAATCCTGTTTTTTGCCAAGAATAATTTTGACGGTGTTTATCTTGTGGCCTTCCACATCCTGAATAATAAATTCGTGTCCGCACCACACCGCCTTTTCTAACTTCACCGGAATGCGCCCGAAAAGGTCAAAAACAAAACCGCCCAGCGTGTCAAAATCCTCCACCGGAAGATTTATCCCGAAACGCTCGGCAAGGTCGTCAAGACTCGCGCGGGTATCGCACAGCCACACGCCGCCGCCAAGTTCAACAATGTCCTCTTCTTCATTATCGAACTCATCCTGAATATCCCCAATGATTTCTTCCAAAATATTTTCCATCGTAACAATGCCGGAAACTCCGCCGTATTCATCAACCAGCACCGCAATTTGCGTTTTGCGACGGCGCAGTTCCTTCAGCAGTTCGCCGATGCGTTTTGTTTCGGGAACAAAAAACGGTTTGCGGCAGAGCTTGCGTACATCAATCGGCTCGTTCATCACGAGGTTTTTCAGCACGTTCTTAATGTGCAGAATGCCGACAACATTGTCGATGGTTTCCTCGTACACCGGATAGCGGGAATATTCGTTCTCGATAATCGTGGAAAGCAACTCCTCGCGGCTTGCATCAACGGAAATGAAAACTGTGTCAATGCGCGGAACCATTACTTCCCGCACAATGATTTCGGGAAACTCGGCAATGCCCTGGATCATTTCCTCCTGCTGATCCGTTTCCTGCGGCTGGTTCGCGGTGTTATCTGCCGCCTCGTCTTTTCTGAAAATTGACTTTAAGAAAGCGCTGACGCTCACGTGCTATTCTCCTGTGTCTGCTTGTCGTATACATATTCTTCCATATGTATTCGCTCGCCTGAAAAATGGGCGAGGATTTCTTCTTGATGTTTCAGCATCGGCTCCTCTGCATCGTTGCTGGCGTGATCTTCCCCAGCCAGATGTAAAAGGGCGTGAATCAAAAGACGGCGCAATTCCTGTTCCGCGCTCACGTTGAAAAAGCGGGCGTTCTCTTCCAGCCCATCGAGCGAAATTACAATGTCTCCGGCAACGTAACATTCTGCGCCCGCATCCGCGACGGCATCCGTGCCCGCGTGTGGTGCATCTCCATCGCCGAGCGGAAACGCAAGCACGTCAGTCGGCTCATCTTTTCCGCGGTACTGAGCGTTGAGCAATTTGATGTACCTGTTGCTGCAACACAGCACCGAAACTTCCCAGTTAGTATGCCCCAGCAATTTTAAAACTTTTTTGACGAACGCGCCCGCCTGTTTTGTCCAAGTCGGAAGGGGGGCATCTTCGGCGCGGAAAAAAACGCGGTTCATTGCTTTGCCGCCTCGCCTGCCGCCTCAGATTTGGGATATTCAATTCGCGAATGGTAGTACGCAACCAACACACGGACAAACGAGTTTTTGATTTTTTCAAGCTCGAGGAAGGTCAGTTCGCAGCGGGTAAGTTGTCCGTGCTGAATCTTGTCATCAAAAAGTTCCTGAATATACTTTTCTATTTTCGGGGCGGTTGGTTTGTCCAGTGTCCGCACAGCGGCTTCGGTTACATCCGCCAGCATCACCACCGCACTTTCCCGCGAGCGCGGCGGCGTTCCGGGATACGAAAAATCTTCGGCGTTCACCGGAGCGTTTTTCGGGTCTTTTCCTTCCTGCTTCAGCGCCTTAGTGTAGAACCATTTAATTACCGAGTTGCCGTGATGTTCGCCGATAATTTCGATGACTTCGCGCGGCAGGTTGAGCTGGCGCGCCTTTTCGATTCCCAGCTTGACATGGCTGCGTATTACCGTTGCCGAAAGGCGCGGGGCAATATCATCGTGACGATTGTGGTTCGTTTGATTTTCCACGAAGTATTCGGGATTTTCCATCTTGCCCAAATCGTGGTAGTACGCGCCAACCCGCGTGAGCAGAGAATTCGCGCCGATGTCAATGCACGCCGCTTCCGCAAGATTAGCTACCATTATAGAGTGGCTGTACGTTCCCGGCGCAGTTGTAAAAAGCCGCCTGAGAATTGGCACGTTGAGATCGGAAAGCTCGATGAGCCGGAACGACGTCGATGCATTGAGCGCATTTTCCAGCGGCGGCAACGCGCCAAGCACCAACATTCCCGATGCAAGCCCGTTAAACGCCGCCCAAAAAAACGCCTGCGGATACACCGCCGCTTGAGCGTTCTGCCACAAAAGGACAGCCGTCATCGCAAGAAGATTTGCCACTGCGATGACAAGCCCCGCCTTAACCAATTCCATCCGCTTTTCAGCCCGCTGCAGAGAATACGCAGCAACAACGCCTGAAACCACGGCGAACACATACGCGCTTGAATCGAACGAGCCGGTGAGAAACGCGCCCAGCGGCAACGCCATCGCCAACAGCAACGCAAGGCGGGGATGAATAAGAATCGACGGAAGCATTATCACCAGCGCAGTCGGCGCAACAACGGACACGGGGAAATTTTCTATTGGCACATTTTGCAGCAAAACCGCCCCGGCGATATACAGAACCGAAAGCCCAGACACCAGGTACACTTCGCTGTCGCGGAGGCTTCGCCCGATAATCCGCGTGCCGCAGAAGTAAATGACGATAGTAAACAGCAGGAGCAGGAACAACGTCTTTGCAAACATGCTGCTGAAAGCGTGGCCGGGCATTGCCATCCGCAGCGCGTTAAACTCCGCCAGCTCATCCTCAGTGATAAGAAAGCCCCGCGTAATAACGCGCTGCCCTTGCTCGATGGTACGCATCACCGGCTCGGTGGCAGCTCTCGCCTGGGCAACGCGAACGGCGGTATCTTCCGGCGAGAAAAACACATTTTCCCGCAGGAACGGCTCCAGTAGGCCGGGCGCAAACTGCGCGAACTGCGCCGCCTGATTCGCGGGCGTGTAATTCCCCGCGATGATAAGCGCCGTTATCGCACCCGATGCCGCACCCCGCGTAACAGTGTCCCTGAAGGGAATGCGCTCCTGCTCGATACGCCCCGGCAGGTGGCGGATAAGCTCAAGCACATCGGGATTTAGCCGCTGGAGGGCAGACATTTGCAGGGAGAAAATACCCTGCTCCAGAACCGCGTTCAAAACCTCCGCGCCGCTTGCCAGCACCGTGTGCCGCTGGCTGCTTCGGTACAGAAAATCAAGCGCACTATCGCTGAAGTATCCGGGAAACTCCGACTGAATCATGAGCATAAACGTTTCGCGGGATTGCTCGCCGTTTTCCTCGGCGGAAAGTCCGGCAATCAGCGCCGAAAAATCCCCCCACCTGCTCCGCACATCCTCAGACACGCGGTGGGAATAGTGAAACACCGCCGGCACAAGCCGCTCCTGCGCGTCAATGCGAAGTCCCGTCGCCCGTTCATCGATGTAGGTGATTGTGCGCTCGGCGATAACGTCCCGCTCCGCCACGCGCCCCACCTGAAACTCGCTGAGGTTTCCTGCCAAGCGGTTGCTGGCGCTCTGATTTGCAAGGAGCGCGGCAAGGCACAGCAGGAAAGAAAATCCCCACGCAAGAGCAGGGCCGCGGCGCACGCCAGAGGGAATTAGTTTTTTGATACGGGCATCGCCGCGCCCGTTAGGATTGTTCGTCATAAGCCTGAATAATCTTTTTTACCAGAGGGTTACGCACAACGTCAACCGTGTGAAGGTAGGAAAAATACAGCCCCTCGATCCCGGTAAGGCGGCGGGTCGCGTCAAGCAACCCCGAATCGTTGCGCCGCGGCAAGTCCACCTGCGTGATGTCCCCGGTGATAACCGCGCGCCCGCCTTCACCAATGCGGGTCAGGAACATCTTCATCTGCTCCCGCGTTGTGTTCTGCGCCTCGTCAAGAATAACCACGCAATCGTTAAGACTGCGCCCCCGCATATACGCAAGCGGCGCGATTTCGATAGCACGATTTTCTTCCATTCTATGTATCATATCGTAGGGGATGAGCGCTTCCATCGCGTCATACAGCGGGCGCAGGTACGGGTTTATCTTTTGAGCAAGGTCGCCCGGCAGAAACCCCAAACTCTCCCCCGCCTCAACAACAGGGCGGGTCAGCACGAGCTTGCGTATTTTTTTCGACAGCACAAGACTCAGCGCGTGCGCGATGGCGAGGAACGTTTTCCCCGTCCCCGCCGGCCCAATGCCAAAACTGATGTCATTTTTTATCATCCCCTGAATATACGCCGCCTGATTCCTACTGCGAGGATACACGCGGCGGAACCCGTTGGGGATGTGGATAAACGCTTCGGTAAACGGCGCCGCTTGCTCTTCCTGCGTGGCGGCATTTCCCGCGCGCTCGCTACTTTCGCTCGAAGGCGCTTCGCGCAAAGGCAACTCGCTCGAAGGCGTATTGTCGCCCGGCGTATCTTCAGGCGAGCCAGCAAGGGCGCGGATATATTCGGGGGAAGGTGTTTCCCCCCCCTGCACAATGGTGATAAGGTTGTCGATGAGCGCCGTAAACCGCCTGACCCCGTTCGCGTCCGCCCCTTCAAGACGGATTTCGTTTCCCCGTGCGGCTATACGCCCGCCGAGAGAACTTTCAATGACTTTGAGATTTCCGTCATTCGCCCCGCACACACCGGAAAGAATATCCCGGTTATCAAACACAATAGTAATACTATCGTCCAAGCACACTCCAATTCATAAGCTAGTCCCAAATCGCACATTGCTGTACAGCTTTGGAACATCCTTCTATAGTGTATGATTACAGCGAGAGGAAGTCAATCGGGCTAAAGCGCTATGTGGATTATTCTGCTTGACATTTCTCTGTGGGGGCACAGTATGATTTTATTATGATTAAACGTATGGTTTTGGCGGGGGCGGCTGTGCAGGTAATGTGCAGTGAGCGTAGCTACTCCGGCGCACATCAAATATACCAAAACGGCAGGTTTTCTTCTAGTCTTTTTTCACGCATTCTACGATTTCCACAAATTTTTCATCGTTTTTTGTATTTTTTCTCTCTATTTATTATTCAGACAGATACCATTCTCGAGGTTTTTCAATCACACGTGCGTATTCTGCCTCTATATAGCTCTGCCCGTACGGGTGAGTGATCACACGATCACCAGTCATAAGGGAGGGGGGATCGTATAAAGAGTTTCTTTGTGAATATCACAAAGAAAAATGCTTCGTCTATGCACAACAAACGCATGAACGATCTCCATAAGCAGTTGCGTTGTGAAATAGCGGCAGAGTTGTCAAACATCCAGATAACGGCTGTAGTTCATACAAAGCATCAAACGCTTGTTCTTAAGGCTTATCTTGGCAATGCCTACATTCACAAGCTTAAGCGTGTTTATCGCCATCTTCTTGACGATGTTCAAATTGTAGGCTCCGCTTTGTCCAACGTGCCGTTGGAATCCTCCCGAAATGTGACATCCAAGTGCTAATGATAGCTTTCCACCATCCAGTACCCGCGTATCGCCCAGGATACTTGCTGAACATCCAGTGGCAGGCTGCTAATAAAGTACCGTGTTTGAGTTGCTTTTTCACCGCCTTTCTTGATGTTCGTGCTTCTGCTTATTACTATAAGATGACAGCCCTGCCCATTCTTTCCGCTGCCCAAGCCAACCTATGTCCTGTGTCTGCCTGTACTCACGTACCTCTACCGCGCCGCAGGTTTTGTCTACTACCTTGTGGTACGTGCAACCTTCTACAAGCGCTGACTCACTGAAGTACTGTTCGACATCCCTATGGAGCGTACCCTAATTCTTTTTCAGCGCAAGCACATAATCAGAGCGTTTCTTCCGTATCTGCCGTGCGATATCCTTCTGACACCCTGTCGCGTCGATTGTTACTACCTGCCCTTGTATGTTTACCATATCCAGTAGACGCTTAATTGCCGTAATCTCGTTGGATTTGTCATCCACAAGCACTTCGCCGACGCAAAACCCGTCATTGTCGACCGCGCTGACAATGTGGTTAGCGTTCTGCCCAGCACGCCCGTTGCCGAGCTGGGTTTTGCCGTCAAGTGCCAGTATCTTCCTGAGTGTACTGCCCATTCCATCTGACATCCCTTTGTTCCATCTGCTGCGAAACTCCTACAGATATTCAGGAGAAACCATAGCGAACACGCGTTCTATCGCGTCGTGGGACGGTATCCCGTTGGGTAGGGACAGGTATTTCCTCAGTAACGCTTCGTAGGCCTGCGTAAACAGGTATATTTCGATCCACTCACTTGCGTTAGCGAGCTCGGCAAAAAACACGATGGTGATTATATCTTTCATCAAGTATTTTACTTTGCTCTGTTGGCGCGGGTCTTCGGCTGTTATCAGCCATTCCAGTATATCGTTCATCCCCTCTCCCTGGGGGGATTATACCTTATTCTTTTGCTTGTTACCCGTTCGTGCGTTTGATGTGGCGAACGGGCACGTCAAACACACGAATATTTTGCATTGAACTTTTTGCTGTTTTTAAGACTGAATACGCAATGGTAAAGCCAATACAAGAGCAGGCTTCATAAATATCAAGCAAAAATGAAGAAAATCACAGTGTTCGCTACTCTGTATTTCCTTTCAACATAGTATTTTACTGTTGTTTTTAGAAAATTACTTCACTGTATTTGTTCGTGCGTTATACTATGAAAGAGCCAAGTGGGAGTGGAAAAAGAAGTCCCTAAACAAACTGAATATGGCTGAAACAGAAATCCCGCCCACACCCACGATGACAATCGCGCCAGCGCCGCTTGGCATCGCCTGCCTTATTACACGCGTTTATGAAAAGCAGCAGCACTGCCTTCAGCGTTTCTATTTTCCTGAAAAAACATCGGCTCTTCCTTCACAGCCCCGCTATGTAATAGCGCACATCCGCATTCACACTTTCAATCACATGCGTGTCGCTCTTGTCTCTGACATTACGTCTATGCCGCCCAATGAAATCAACATCTAAATAGACCATCCCGCCATCGGTGTAGTACTTCTGTGCATCAGGTGCCTCATCTACAATCCTCTGAATCGTCTGCGCTTTCACAGAACTACCGACATCAAAGCCTACTATCTGGCGGGGATAACGGCTGATCATCGTCATAACGTACATATTTACACCGCTTTCATACCCCTTTCTCCCGTTCGTAAACCACAACAGCTCGTCAAGCTCGAATGCTACCGAATCAGTCTGAGGGCTTATCCAGATGGCGGGGGATTTTTTCCTCCTCTTCTATTGCCCACCGGTATACATTGGATTTACTCATTCCTAACGCTCTTCCCACAGCCCTGCCTGAG
>WQZT01000012.1 GCA_009780595.1 Treponema sp.
AGTTAGAAGTTTCTGCTAATATAAACTATCGGCACGAAAGGGTATTTACCCTGCCGAAAAAACCGGCTGGTAACAGCAGCCGGTAAAACTAAACACCCCCGATTAAGGGGGAAAGGATGCTTCCATTATGGCACAAAAGCTGTCAAGGAACAAGCGCAAAGCTGTCGGTATCCGCATTAAGCCCAAAGAGGGAATGTGGATAAATTATCAGCTCCGTCTGCGGGGAATTACCCACCAAAAACTGGCGGATCAACTAGGACTTAAGCGGGAATCGGTTACCAAAATTATAACCGGCGGACGGCAGTCCAGAAGGGTCGAGACCGCTCTCTACCATACGCTCGGCTACCTCACATTCGAGGCAATGATAGCCGCCGCCGTCAACAGTGGCAAGGAGGAAGTATGAGTTCTTATGATTGGTTTGTACTCGGCTTTTGTACTGGTATTTTTTTACTGTGCGTTACGCTTCTTATCTTGTTGAACCCTCGCGAATGGCGAGAGCGCCGCCATAGGTGTAGGCAACATGGGAAGTCTGTAAAAAGCTGGCAAGAGAGAAATGAGGAATTTGCAAAGAAGTACAGACAAGCCGAACAAGCGGCGAAAGATTACGAGACTCGTATGGCTGCCAGTGGCGAGGAGGTGTCGACATGATCAAATCATGGCCCGACTTCCTTATCGCTGTAGAGCGGATGCGGGAATGCCAAAAGGAGTACGTCCTTAGGAGCGGCATTGCACGATTCCAAGCTGCTAAAAAAAGTGAAGAGGTCGTTGACGAAGTTATCAAACAAAAGCGCGCCGAGTGGGCGAAAAAAGAACAGCCAGAACTTACAGGGGGAAAACAATGAGCGAAAAAAAGTTTATGACGGACAGCCAAGGACGGCAAGTGCCAGAGGACATGATAAGCGAGATCGACAAACTGCGGGATCAAACCGTCAGGCGGATTGCCGATGAAGCGATGGAAATGAAGGAAACGCTTTTTAACTTTAAGCAGCGCATCCGCGATGACATCACCACCTTTGTCGAACTCTCCGCAAACAGGTATGGCAAAAGCTGGGGCGGGAAAAAGGGAAACATCACCCTTACCACGTATGACGGCAAGTACCGCCTCATCGTTTCGATTAACGATCAAATCGTATTTGACGAGCGCTTGCAAGTGGCGCAGGAGCTTATCGGCGACTGCATTGAAAAGTGGTCGGAAGGTTCGCGGAGCGAAATCCGCATCCTTGTGCAAGACGCGTTTCAGGTAGACAAGACGGGTAAAATCAGCACTGCTAGGGTTCTTGGGCTTCGTCGTCTTGAAATCACCGATCCCGATTGGCAGAAAGCGATGCAGGCAATTTCGGACAGCATACAGGTTTCCGGCAGTAAGCAATACCTCCGGTTTTACCAGCGGAACGAGCAAGGGGAATATGTACAAATCCCCCTTGATGTAGCGGCGCTATAAGGGGGCTGGTATGACAAAATTCTTATGGCGCAGGGGCGTTGAGTTAAAGGACTTAGGCGAACGGTTGGGCTGGGACTGGCTCATTGGTCTAGGCTACAGGATAAAGGGGATGGCTGAACGTGGAAAAATTAAAATTAAGTAGCCAAGAACGGATGCTTATCATCGTGGAAAAGCTCGTTGCAGAGCGGACATTCGGCATGAGCAACAAGGCGCTTGCAACAGAACTGAACACGACCGAAGCGAACATCTGCCGCGACTTGAAAATCCTTGAAGTCAGAAAATGGGTTGATCGGGGTTCAGATGGACGCTGGCATTTAACGCCAATGTTCGGCGGTTTTGCCGGGCAAATTATGAAGGGCTTCCAAACCGCAAAATTACGGCTTTCGGAAGAAGAGGCGCGCTTCGCCTCTGAAATGCAATAAGGAGAAAAACGATGGCAAAGAAAGAAAAAGAATTTAACGCCGACATTGAGGCAGTTGTAAAGATGCAGGAAAGCATCGAGACGGCGGACGAACTTTACCTTGACGGCAAGTCTTACGATCTGGACAGAATCGGGGACGAGGTTTCGTTTTACCAGAAGCAAGCTGGGGAATCGCTTATCGAAATCGGTAAACGCCTTATTCTGGTAAAGCACCACGAGGATCACGGCAAGTTTCAAGCGTTTATTGAAAAGTACGGGATGGCGTACCGCTCCGCAGCCTACGCAATGACGGCTGCACGGAAGTTTGCAAATGTGCAATCGATTGCACATTTGGGGACAACTAAGATGATCGCCTTGTCTGTCCTTGACGATGACGATGTTGAGACACTTGAAAAAGGCGGCAGCATCAAAGGAATGACCGTTGACGACATCGACCGCATGACCGTCAGGGAACTAAAGGAAAATCTCCGTAAGGAAGAAGAAAAAGTCAAGAAAGAAAAAGAAGCCCGCAAAAAAGACCGCGAGGCGTTTGAAAAATCGCTTACGGCAAAAGACCAGAAGCTGAACGATTACGAGCTGCGCGAAGCGGGTATGGAACCGCCGAGCGCGCTGAAAATTGCCATCGGTAAGGCAGAAGAACTAAAGCGCGAAGCGTTTACAAAGATGCTCGTTGCAGCGCAGTACATCAGCGAAGCGGAAGCCCTTGCGGAAAAAATCAGAACCGTCCCAGGCATCACCGCCGAAGCGCTCACCGTTGTAAAGGAGCAGCTTACTGTTCCTTACGATGCGCTGTGCAATTCCTACATCGAGCTTGAAGATGTGCTGAACGATTTTTTCCCGCCAAAGACCGATCGCGACCTACAACAGGAGCAGGACAATGCCGCTTCATAACGCGCACCTGTACGAGCCGTATGCCGCGATGATGCACAGCGCGAAAACCGCCGCAGAACGCAAAGCGGTGGTTGGCGAAATGAGCCGCATCTTCGGCATATCGGCGGCGAAGGCGTACAAGCATCTTGCCGAATGCGGCTGGGAGTCAGGGCGAAAAACGCGCAAGGACACCGGACAGAGCGAAGTAAGCGAAGCCTACCTTACCGCCATTGCCGCCCTCGTAAAAGAAGGCATCCGCAAGAACGGCAAGCAGACGCTTTCGGTGGAAGGAGCGCGCGCCGTTCTTGAGAAAAACGGCTTCCACTGCGAGTTAAGCGATAATCGCTTGCGCCAGTTGCTGCGCGAGAAAAACATGAGCGCTGCCGACATGAAAGTTGCCTCTCCCCATCAGCGCATGAGAACGGAGTACCCGAATCAGGTTCATCAAGTTGACCCTTCTGTCGCGCTGTTGTACTACACACCGCAGGGGCAGAAACTTTTAAGCGATGACGAGGTGTACAAAAATAAACCCTACCTTGAAGGCAAGGAGCAGTTGAAGTGCTGGCGCTACGTTTTGACCGACCACTACTCAGGCTCAATCTGCATCCGCTACTACGCGCAGGCAGGGGAAAACGCGGCAGCGCTCTACGACTTTTTGCTGTACGCATGGGGCAGGAAAAAAGACACTGCGTATTGTTTCCACGGCTTGCCTGAAACACTCGCCTGCGACCTTGGCTCTGCAAACAAAGCAAAGGCAATGCAGAACGCGCTTGAAAGTTTGCGCGTCAGGATGATTACTCACATGCCGGGCAACCCCCGCATGAAGGGGCAGGTAGAAAAAATGAACAACGTGTTCGAGCGCAAACTTGAATCGCTGTTGCGTATAGAACCAGTCAACAACATCGAGGAGCTTAACGCGCTTGCCGAGCGCGCGTGTTCGGCGTTTAACAGCAATACGATTGACGGTGTAGAAACATCGCTGCGGCGCGGCGCGCAGAATGTCGGATGCCGCCTGCATCTGTGGCAATCGATTAAAACAGAGCAGTTACGCGAACTGCCTGATGTATCTATCTGCCGCGAGATTTTCACCCGCGGCGTGGAAATGAGGAAAGTACGCGGCGACTTGTCGATAACAATCGTACATCCACAAACACGCGCATCGCAGGTGTACGATGTGAGCGATATGGACGGCATTCTTGTCGGTATGGGAGTAAACGTGCAGCCCATCTTAATCGGCGCTGGTGCAAAGGCAAAGGTCAGCTACAAATCAAGCGGCGAAATTATAAGCGCCGAGCTTGCACCGCTTGAGTTTGACAGAGCGGGCTTTGACACAGGCGCTCCCGTGTTTGGCAAAGAGTACGCGCGCCCGCCTGACACCACACGAGAGAAGAACTGGAAAGAATTAGGCAAGATGGCAACTCTGATGAGAGGCGCTTTGAAGGCGCATTCGGATATTGCCGCGCACGATCCTTTTGCACACCAGCGCATCGGCAGCGTCATTGATGTTGTCAAGCGCGAGGAGATTATGCTTTCGGCGACAGAAGCAACGAAGCGGGTAAAAGCAAAGGTTGGATTTTTGCCCGAAGATTTCCTCAATAAATTAAAAGCGGATTTTCCCAATGGAGTTTCCTACGATGTTGTTGAGGATTTAGCCCATGACCTGTTAAGCGGTAAAGCCGCTAACTTTTAATTTTGTACCAAGGAGTGAGTATGTTGAGTTTAAAAGCGTTTAAGAAGTTCGGTCTTAGCCAAGATCCATTTACCGGCGATGTCCTTAAAAACGAGGATGTCTTTTTGACGGATGACACCCGCTTTATCGCGGAGTATATGCTCAGCACCGCAAAGATTGGCGGCATGGCAGCTCTTGTCGGCGAATCAGGAAGCGGCAAGTCAACAATCCGCCGCTACGTTATCGACCGCATCAGCGAGGAAGGGCACAAGGTAAAAATTATCGCCCCGCGTTGTATCGACAAAACGTGCCTTTCGGCATCGAGTATTTGCGATGCAATTATCAGCGACTGCTCGGCAAGCACACCGCGCAGAACGCTTGAAGCAAAAGCGCGCCAAGTAGAAAAAATCCTGATGGCATCGAGCGAGGCAGGATACAGCCACGTGCTGATGATCGAAGAGGCGCACGATCTATCCGTACAGACGCTGAAGTACCTCAAGCGGTTTTGGGAACTGGAACACGGCTTTAAGAAGCTGCTTTCGATAATGCTCATCGGGCAGCCTGAACTCAAATCGAAACTTGACGAATCGCGCAACTGGGAAGCGCGGGAAGTTATCAGGCGCATGGAAGTCCTCGAAATAACCCCGCTTGCATCAGGGGAAGATATAGCGCGTTACCTCAACATCAAGTTTAAGCGGCTGGGAAAAGAGCGCAAAACGATCATCAATGATTCAGGCTGCACTGCGCTTGCCACACGGCTCGTGCGGAAAACCCGCACAGATATTTCGTACTCGGTAGCCCTGCCGCTGCTGGTGAACAACTGGACGCGCCGCGCGATGAACGCCGCCGCCGAGCTCGGCGCGGATGTTGTTGATGCCGAAATCGTGAACGCACTGTAGAAAAAGGGATGAAAGCATTTATGGACGTTAATGCAGACACAACCGTTGTACAAAAAAAGCCGCGCTGTGTGATCACGTTTGACACGCAGAATGAATATGAAGTTATGCGCTCTTTTGCAAAAGAAAGAGGTCTAGACATGAAAAACTTTTTTATGTGGCTGGCGAAGTCGCACATGAGCAAATACCGCCCCAAAACAACACCAGACCAAGAGGATGTATGATTTTACCATTTTGCAAAGAAAGCCCCGCCGCATCAATCCAAATGCGTTTGGGGGGCATTTTGCAAAAGAGTCGGAACAACCCCTTGCGTAGGTTGCGCAAGGGGTCTATGAGGGAAAAAATATGGCAGCAGCAAGTACAAAAAACAAGCGCAAGAAACTTATCCAGCTCATCCACATCGGCAAGGGAAAGATGGGGCTTCCCGATGCTGCCTACCGCGCGCTTCTGGAAGGCGCTGTGGGCAAGTCATCGTGCGCCGATATGACAGTAAGGCAGCTTGAGTCAGTCCTTCGCGTCATGCGAAAGAACGGTTTTGATGTAACTCCCCGCCGTGTGAAGCCAGAAGAAAAAGGGAGGGCGACACTGGCGCAACTGGAGTATATCAAAGGCATGTGGGCGAAGTGCGCCCGCAACACAAGCGACAAAGCTCTTTCGGCATTTGTGAACAGAATTGCCAGAGTGCGCTCCCTGCGCTTCCTTACGGTAGAGACGGCGCAGAACGTAATCCTTGCGCTGCGCGACATGATGGTAAAGGCTGGCTTTGACCCCGACTCAAGTGAAAAGGAGCTTCCAACATGAAAGAAGTTCACAACAACGAACTGGTTAATGATATTGTCAACGCCTGCGCCCCGTTCATCGGGCGGGAATCTGCCAGCAACGGGCTTAGAGCATTATCCCGCGCGTATGGGGGGCAGAACATTTTAATTCCGCAAAAGAAAATGGACGGCGTATGCGCCGAAAGAATACTTTCAGTTTTGGAAGATGAAATCGGCGGGGCGGATGCAAAAATAGTCTTTGAAAAACTTGTCGCATTTTACGGCGGCTTATTGATATACATCCCGGTAGAACGGCACGGCTTCCGCCGCGACATTGCGCTTGAGATTTTTATAGACCTTAACAAGAAAATGACAGTTGGCGATTTTTGCCGCAGGTACAGTTTTACCAACACGCAAGTGTACCGATTGTGGCACATCGGTCAAAAAATATATCTGGATGAACACTCACCCTGCCTGCAATTTGACTAACATAGTAACCGCCGTTGCTATAAAATCCCGCTTTTGATTTATTAGACTGCTTTGTATGAATGCACAAAGCAGTCTTTTTTTAGCGCTTAATTTTGAAGGCGACAGCCTTCCCAGCCAGATCGAAGTTATTCCATCAGGCGCAAGCGTCATCGGTCGCGACGGGCGCTCATGGAAAAACTTAAACCCCGCGAAGGTCGCGGACGCCTCAAATAAACGCCTTCCGCTTTTGCCGATTGACATAAACCATGCCACTGATTTATCCGCGCCCAAGGGCGGGGAATCCCCCGCGTGCGGCTGGTTCAAAAGTTTGTGCGCCCGTAAAGACGGCTCGGTGTGGGCGGATGTCGAGTGGAACGACTTAGGGAAAGAAGCGCTGTCAGCAAAAAAGTACCGCTACCTTTCCCCGGTGTTCGACCATACCGCGCAGGGAGAAATAAACTGCATTCTCCGCGCCGCCTTAACCAATTCCCCCAATTTAGAATTGCCCGCTTTGAACAGCGAACAAGATAATCACGTTACGGAGGACAGAATGAAAAAGCAATTGTGCGCGCTTTTAGGAGCATCTGAAAGCGCAAGCGATGAAGATGTTATCGCCGCAGTAAAAGCGCTGAAAGAAAAACCCGCGCTGAACGCTGCTGGCGGCAACAGTACCGCACTGCAAGTAGAAAATCAAACCTTGCAGACCGCGCTGAACGCGGCGAACGAAAAAGTGGCGGCAGCCGAAAAGCAGCTTGCCGACCTGAACGCGGCAGCTTTCAAAAAGGAAGCGGAAAGCGTCATTGACGGCGCAATCGCCGCGGGGAAGTTTACCCCTGCAAGCCGCAAAGGGTTTGTCAGCCTGTGCGCCACGCAGGAAGGGCTTGCCTCGTTCAAGGAAATCGTAGAGGCAACCCCTGCGATTGTGAACGGCAAAGTGGAAACACCGCCGCCCCCGCCTGATACAAAAACCGCGCTCAACAGCGAGGAATCGGATTTCGCAAAATCAGCGGGCTACAGCGAAGAGCAGTGGAAGAAACTCAAGGAGGCAGGACAATGATCGTAAAAGAACAAACCTTACAAAACCTACGCACGCAGTTGCGCGGGGAGTTTAAGCTCCGCCTTGCGGAACTTGCAGCAGATTCGGTGTACAAAAAACTTGCAACCGAAATCCCCAGCACGACAGCAAGCAACAGCTACGGATGGCTGAGCGACTTCCCGCACATGAGGGAATGGGTCGGCGACCGTGTTATCAAAGACATCAAAGAGTCAGCCTACCAGCTTGTCAACCGGAAGTTTGAGTCAACTCTCGGAGTAAACCGCGAGGACATCGAGGATGACAACCTTGGAATGTACGGAGTTACATCCCGACTGCGCGCAGAAGAGGTAGACCGCTTCTTGAACACCGAGATCGCAGCCCTCCTTGCCGGCGGTTTCAAAGGTCTTTGCTATGACGGACAGCCCTTCTTTGATGACGAACACACAATCAAGGAAAACGCGGACGGTACGGGAAAGGACATTCTTCTTTCCAACATCGTGGGGACAGGAAAAGAAACTAATCCCGGCTGGTATCTGCTTTCACTGAACGGGAGCTTAAAGCCGCTTATTCTGCAGAACCGCACCCAGCCTGAAATGAGCGACATAACCGACACGAAAAATGACAGCGTCTTTATGAAAGACAAGTTCATGTTCGGCATCCGCTGGCGCGGCGAATTTGGCTATGGACTGTGGCAGCAAGCTGTCGGTTCCCGCCTTGAACTTACCGCTGCAAACTACGAAGCGGCGCGGCTGAAGATACAGACTTTCAAGAAAGACGGAAACACACCGCTTGGCGTAATTCCTACGCACCTTGTGGTCAGCCCGGAAAACGAAGCGGCGGCGCGCAAGATTCTTGAAATGCAGGTTCTTTCAGGCGGCGAATCAAACCCGAACTTTCACACAGCCGAGCTTATCGTAAACAACTATCTGTCCGCAGCGGCAGCGGTATAGGGGGAAACTATGGACAAAGAAAAACTTACACCTTGGATAGAAAAACTCACAAACGAGCCTGACGGCAAAAAGCGCAACGAGATCGTTGGCGAACTCTGCAAGGAGTTCGGCGTAAAAATCGGCGATGCGTGGAAAGCGCTCAAAGAAGCGGGGTTTGATCCCAAGGCCGCAAAGACCGCGCCTGAAAATGGCGGGGCTGGTGGAGCGGGAACAGACGAGACACCTCAAGCCGACAACAAAGGCACAGAGGCGGTAACGCTCAGGCACAAAACGCCGCACAAGCATTACCGCCGTGCCGGTGTTGTGCTTACAAAAGAAGCGCAAAGCTACCAGCTTACGCCCGAACAAATCGCCACGTTGAAAGATGATCCGTGGGTTGAGTTTAGCAAAGAAGGTAAAGCCGAATGAAGCCGATGCTTTCCGCAGAGCAATTTATTTCGCAGTGTTCACGCGACATGATTTTACCGTCTAATGATGACGGGGACGTTGACACTGTAAAAATAGAAACCGCCCTGCGGGGGGCATCGGGCGTTATCGTAGCGCGCTTGCCGTGGCTGTTAAACGCAAACGGCGAAATTGCCGAGCCAATACCCGCGCAATTTGCCGATGCGCTTTTGGCAATGTGTTTTGATTTTACTGTCTACCGTCTTACTGACGGCGTTTCAGGCAGTGAAAACGCTCGCAACAAGTACAACGACAACATGCGGCTTCTGGAAACCATCGACAAGGAATACAAAGGCGGATTATCCGGCCCTGATAATCAAAGCGCATTCATCGTCGAGCCAAACGAAAGCGAAGGCATCAGCGACAGGCGTTTCTGGAAAAAAGGCGGGCTGGTGTAATGCTCACCTTTGACTTGCGCGAGCTTGACGCAGTACGCAAACGCCGCATAGAAGCCGCCGCCCTCACGTATGAGGATCGCGGAAAACTGCTTGGCGCAATCGGTGTTGAAATTGAAACGCAAACACAAGATCGCTTTGACACAAAAATTGATCCTGACGGCAAGCAGTGGACACCGCTCGCAGAGGCGACCGAAAACTACTACCGCCGTGCAATGGCGCGCGGCGGGCTTTCAGGCGTTCCGCGCCCAACGCTGTTAGTGTCAGGCGATTTGCGCGACAGCATCGTAAGCCAAGTGCAAGGCGGCAACTGGAGCGTTGTGGCGGGCACGGTGCTAGAGTACGCGAACGTTCACCAGTACGGGTATAAAAATATTCCCGCACGCCCTTTTATTGGTCTCTCAACAAATGACGTGCAGGAAATTGACGAGATTATCGAGAAGTTTTTAGCGAGGACTTTCAAATGGTAGCGAACTTAGTTGACCTGCGCGATACAGCGGTGAACCACATAAAAAATACGTTCACTGAAAAAGGCTTTCACATAGCATCGCATCCAGGGCGCTTTACGGTAAGCGACATTAAAGAAGCGGCGCAGAGAACGCCTGCGATCCTAACTTCGATTTTACGCGCCCGCGAAAGCGATGACAGTGTTGAGTTCGCAAGTTTCATTTTGTACCGTGCGACAAATGTTGACAGGCTGTACAACGGCGCTCTATCAATCGCATCGAAATTGATTGCAACGCTGAAAACACTTGACCATAAATACAGTCTGAATATACCGGAAGAAATAAGTGCAGAGTGTTTATTTTCAGGGTCGCTTGAGCAGATAAACATTACGCTCTGGGCGGTCTCGTGGTCGTGGCATTTACAGCCGCATACGTTAGCGGGTGAATTAGGATCACTCGATGACTTGGATTTTTTTAACGGCTTTGACGCCGTTCACAATGTAGGAAGCTCCGCTGTCAATGACAGCGTGAATATACAAGCAGAATAGCAGGAGGAACAAATGGCAATTCCATTTACCCAAATACCGGCAAACCTTTTAGTGCCGGGTCAGTACGGCGAAATTGACAACTCGCTTGCCGGAGATGTAGGCGATATTAAAAAGGCGCTCATTATCGCGTACAAAACAACCGCCGGAAGTGCGGAGGCAGGCATCGCCACGCGCGTAGTAAGCGCCGACAAAGCCGCCGAGTGGTTCGGCGCTGGAAGCCCAGCCGCTAACTTAGCGCTCGCATTTCTTTCGGTAAACAAAACCGAAGAGCTTTTTATCCTGCCCGTGGCAGAACCTGAAGCGGGAAGCGCGTGGCAAAAAGAATTCCGCGTTACGGTAAAGAATGAGGTAAAAGGAGCGGTGAACATCACTGTAAACGGCAAAGCCATTCCCGCCGCCGCAATCGCTCTTACTGGTGTTGATGAAACAAATCGGGCAGAAGCTATCTGCGCTGCCATTGCTGCACGTATCAACAGCGAATTGTCGTTGCCGGTCGAAGCGGAAATACTTGCGAACGGCGCATTTGCAATACGCTCGGTTGTAAGGGGAACTGTTGGAAACGATAATACAATCGAGATTACAAGTGATGCAAACGGAGTTGTAATTACAGCAGTAAAAGAAACGAACGGGACGCACGTTGCAAGTATCGAGAAACTTTTGCAGGGTCTCGGCAGTGTGCAATACCACTACATCGTCTCTGACTTTTCTGACGCGGAAAATATAGCGGCTCTTGCAAACGAACTTGAAAGCCGCTACAGCGCGCTCAGACAAATCGGCGGGCGCGCGTTTGTAGCTCTTTCGGGTATTGCAGGAAGCGAGAGCGAAGCGGGCAGCGTCATTGCTCAGGCGCAAAAGGTCAATAGTCCGCACATCATTTTAATTCCGCGCCTTGAAAACCCGCAGCTTCCCGGCGAGTGGGCTTCCCGTTTTTGCGCGGCATCCTGTCGTATCCTCGCTGACGACCCAAGCGCAAATACTTACGATACGCAGGTGTCAGGGCTTACCTCACAAAGCGAAGTTGACTTTAATACACGCCAGCGCTTGCTTGAAGCGGGTGTCGTTACATGGCGGACTGATGCCGCTGGCAACGTGCTTATCGAGCGCCTTGTTACCAGCTATACCGAGAACACAGACGGCGGGCGCGACACTTCGTATCTGGACATTCAAGTTGTCGAAACGATTGAGGCTATCCGTGCGTACATCAATCAGACTGCCAAGAAAAAGTTCAAGACGTGGAAACTTTCAAGCACCAATGAAAACTTCGGCTCCGGTGCAAAGGTGATGTCGGCTGCAATTTGGCTGAGTTTCCTTGCGGAACTGTACGAGGAGATATTCATCAAAGAAAAATGCTGGTGTCAGGATTTTGAAGGATACAAAAAATCCGTCATTGTCGAAATCAAAGCGGGAAGCAAAACGCGCCTTGAGTACAAACACACGCCGAATCTTATCGGTCAGTTTTACATTGGTGCGGGACTTCATCAATTCAAATAGGGTAAGGAGAAAAATATGGCGGCAATACTTGAAAGTGTACATCGCGTCATTTCATCTAATTTAGGCGAACTGCCTTTGCAAAAAACAGGCAGCACCTTCCGACCGGCTGGGCAAGTGCGCGAAGTAAAAGAGGGCGCAGTGCCTGAAAATACCGGCTACACCGTGTCGCAGCAGTGCGCGGAATTAAGCCTGAAATTAAACGCAACAGGCAAATACGGCATTGAGGAGTTTACCTCGCAGGACGAGGACACACTCACCATTTTTACAACTGGCGGCAAGCAGTATTCGATGCCAAACGCATGGGCAAAAGAGCCTGGGACATTGGGCGCTGCCGAAATGGACATCGTGTTTCAAAGCGCGAAAAGTCCCCGCATTAAATAGGAGGCGGTAATATGAAAAAGATAAGTCCCTTTGCAGTAGAAACGGTGAAGCTGTACGTCCCGCTTAAGGGTAAAGAAATGACGGTAACGGAACTAAACTTCCGCCCGCCGACAACAAAGGACGCAATGGCAACTGACGGCTGCCAGGACAAAACAGTAGCAGCCGCTCTTGCGCTTATGGAGAGTATGACGGGTGTCTCAAAGTATCTTCTTGAACAATTAGTACCTGAAGATTTTGCAAATTGCTCGGTTATTCTTGCGCGGACAAATCTGCGCTATACAGGTCAAATCAATCTCTTTGAAGGCACTGAAACCGACAACCCTCTGGAAGCGGCGAACGATGTACAGCCGGAGAGTTCGCCGCAGGACTCCGCCGAATCGTAACGGAACTTTTGATGCTGATGCCCGCAATCGGTTTTGACCGCGTGATGGACTTTTATTTTCCTGAATTAAAGGCGTGGCATGATGAAGCAATAAAAGTCTACAACATAATGCACGGGGGAAAAAGTGGCTGACCTTAAAGCAAGCGTAGAACTGCACCTTAAAGATAAACTTTCCTCAGCAGTCAAAGGCGCTGCCGCAAACGTGCAAAGGTTCGGCAGTACCGCATCGCAAGTTGCACGTGTTTCAGGGCGGGCGTTTGATTCACTGGGTGCAAAGATTGGCGGGCTTGGTCTTGCCTTCGGCGCGTTTAACATTATCAAGTTCAACACCGATTACGAAGATAAGCTCATCCGCATGGGAACGGCAGCCGGAGCCACTGCCGCCGAAACAAACGCATTACGCCGCAAACTCTTGGCAGTGGCAGCGGACGCAAAGATTTCCGTTGACGGGCTTGTGTCGTTTGGCAACGCGCTTGCTGAAAATTCCATCGGCTTGGAAGAGATACGCGCTGCTGCTCCTCTTGCTGCATCAGCCATTCAAGGGCTTGGGATGTCTGGCGAAAATTTTGGCACGTTTTACAACGAGCTTGCAAACCGCGGCGCTTCCCTTGATGTCATCACCGAAAAGTTAAATAACATCACGGAAATGAACAGTAAAGCTAAGGGCGGGAATATAACGCAATTCGGAAACGACCTTGCTAAAATTTTGGAAGTATCAGGCGGCAAGGTCGACGATCTCGAAGATATTTACCGTGTTATTCTTACCCTCAATAACGGAGTATCTGATACCGAAGCAATTTCACGATACGAAAAAGCGATGCAGGAATTTGCATCAAATGATATACGCGATAAGGTGCGGAAAAACTTTGCTGGCTTTGACTTAAAAGATGCCGAAGGAAATGTAAAAAGTTTTAGCGAAATAGCAGACACCCTTATTACACAGCTCAACGATAGGAAGCTTAGCATAGATAGGCTTGATGGGATGGGGTTTAGCCAGCAAACAATTTTCGCACTAAAGACGTACAACAACCACTATCAAGACACCATCGATAAAGTGGGAGAACTTGGCGATACGCAGGATGCAGTAAGCCGCCGCGCTAGAAAAAATGCTGAATCAATAAAATCAAATCTTCAATCGCTGCAAACTTCATTAAATGCAATAGGCGGCGAAATACTCATGCGACCGTTGCAATGGATCGCAAAAGTTGCAAACGAGAATCCGCAGGGTCTTAAATTTGCGATATACGGGATTGGTACTGCACTCGTTGCGCTTTCTACAATGAAAGCATTCTCTACGGTGTTTAATTTTGTAACCCAATTACGAAGTATGAGAGCCCCAAAAATAGGCGGCTTAGGCAGCGGGGGAATTCCTGTTTACGTTACCAATGGCGGTATGGGAGCGGGAAATCTTTTGGATGGCACACCGCTTTCTGGCGGTAATAAAGCACTTAATCACGCCCGCGCTGCCGTAGGAAAGGTTACACCCGGGCAATATGCGGCAGGCGGCGTAGCAATGGGGCTTTTTGCCGCAGTCCTAAAAATACCGCAAATGATGGGCGAGCTTAATGGAATAAAAGAAAACGAGGATTTAACGGCAAAAGAACGAGGCAAGGCAGAAGGCGGCGCTATAGGGGATGCGGCAGGCGGAATAATAGGCGGTATCCTTGGTGGCGTTGGCGGAGTTGCAGCAGGAGCAGCAGCAGGGGCAGCCATCGGCTCAATAATACCGGGATTAGGAACGGTGATAGGCGGACTTGTAGGCGCTGGTGTTGGGTGGCTAGGAATGAAAGCAGGCAGCGAAGCCGGACGCTGGGTTGGTGAAAAAATCGGCGGCTCTTTAGCCAGCGACAACGAAAGCATCGTTCCTCAAATGGAGGACGTTCCGCGAAGTGCAATGGAGCATCTTCGCACGCCAGAGACCGCACTTACCATTCAAAACGAAAGCGTTGTTATCGGCACTGAAATAACGCTTAAAGACGATAGAATTGATGCGCGGACACGCGACATAACGCACGGCAAACTTTTAAGCGGGTATGCGTTCCAGACAGGGCTCAACTTTGATGCAAGGATAATGCCGTGAGCTTTACAGAAAGCCTTCCGAGTATCTATAGCAAAGACTGGCGCAAAGCTGAACGCCCAACCGAAGATGAAGCTCCTCGTTATTCCACCTACGAAGCGCCCGGGGGAAAGCCGCTTGCATTCGTTCAAGACGACTTTGATTTTTCAGGAGGGCAGTCAAACGAAACTGCCGAATACCCGTTTGACGGGTTATGGTCGAATACACGCTTAAATAAAACCCCGCACAAACTTACCGTTAACGGGCATATTCTCGGAAAAACTTATATTGAAGATCGTGAGAACTTTCTTAATGCTCTGCTTGTTTCCACTGATGACAATAACCCCGGCTATCTCGACCTGCCATTCTGGGGACGCTTTCCCGTTGTAGTCTCCGAGTACTCAATCGGTGAAAAAACAAACGAGAAAGGGCAGTGCAGTTTAAGGCTGGTGTTTATCCGCGCAGGTATTACGCTTGAGGTTCGATCAGAATCGTTAGTAAATACTACAATACCTACATCCCTTGCAGCAGAAAAAGTGCAAGCGGCGGCAATCGATGATTTTGCAAACAAA
>WQZT01000013.1 GCA_009780595.1 Treponema sp.
ATCAAGGCGTATTTGAACGCAATAGTGACAGCCAATGCGGAAATCTTGCGGGAGGTATTGAAAATGAGCACGAGCGAATTGACATTGGAAAAGGTGCTTGAGGAAGTCGGCTTGATAGCAAAGTGGGAGGCTCGCGGCAAAGCTCTAGGACTAGCTGTGGGTGAGGCACGAGGGCTAGCAGCAGGTGAGGCACGAGGGCTTGAAAGGGGCGGAGCGAGCAAAGCTAACGAGATTGCGCGGAATATGCTTGAAAGTGGGTTTCCGGCAGAGCAGGTGGCGCAGCTGTCGGGGTTAAGCCTTGAACAAGTCTACTCGATTGCGGCAAACTAACCTACGGCTAGTTTGCAAAGATTAGGTATCGAACTATCAGCGTTTTTAGATAAAAACTGCCGCGAGTTTTCCTGCGGCAGCCTGTGTTTTAGCGCCCTAAAGAAATGACGTTCTCGAGAAGCCCCTTGCAGCGCCCGCAGCCCGTGCCCGCCTGAGTCACCTCGCCCACTTTCTCCACCGTGTTCGCTCCGGCTTTCACAGCATCGACAACGGCTTGAAGGGACACATTTTTGCAACCGCACACTGAACTCAAAATCTTGTCAAGGTTTTCGGTACAGCCAGCGCAGCTCCCGCACACAGCGGTCGCCTTTTTCAACTCATCGAGCGTCCGCACGCCAGTACACATCGCTTGGCGTATAGCAATGTACTCAACATTGTTTTTTTCGCAAATAACCCTATTTCCTGCCATAGTAATTCTCCTTATGTTTGTTTTAGTTTTCAATCGTTTCCGATTGTTCATCGTTTATGATACTTAATAATGGTATACTCCATTGATTGTGTCAATCCACCGATAATAACAAGGTGAAGCACAACCGCCGCGCTTTCCTTGCGCTCTTTCTCGTACTGTTTGCAGCCTCGCCTGCACTTGCGCCGCTGGGCGCGCAAGACGTGCTGCGGGGGGAAGTTCGCGTAGAGATTGCGCCGTTTCCGGTTTTTTCAGGTTTTGTCGAAGCGCGCGCCCCGCTGGATGAGAACACCGCCCGTCGGCAAGCCTTGCACATGGGGGCGTTGTTCTTCGCCGCGCAAATTTACGGCTGGGCTTTTCATTACGACATCGGCGAGCGGGCGCGGGGCATTGCCGAAGAGTTTGAGCTAAGGCCGCTGGGGGAAATCGAATGGGGCGATCCACGGCTCTTTGTAACCCACGCCCACGTTGAGGGCAGCGTCTTTACCGCGTGGATGGATTACCGCCCCAGCGATATCCAGCGTCAGCGCCTGAACGTGTGGAGCGCAGGGAACATCCGGCCCGTGCAGGGAATTGGGCGCGGGCAGTTGGGCGGGCCGGATGAAAGCACCACATGGTTTGACATTCAAATCACCGCGCTAGAAGATGCCGCCCGCGCCGCAGTGCGGGCAATGCTCCAAGCCAACGAGCGCAACCGCCCAAAACAGGCAACGGGTTTTATCAGTTTGCAGGAGTTTCCGTTTTTCTGGATGGACTCAGGCAGCCTTGCCGCCCGCGCCCGCTTCAGGGTGGAAGTCCGGGAAATCATTCCCTTCGCCGTGCATTAACATTAACCACATACGAAACTGCTAATCCTCAAACAGCCACGTAGAAAGATACCGCTCGCCAGTATCCGGCAGAATTGCGACAATCGTTTTCCCCGCGTTTTCAGGGCGCTTTGAAAGTGCAAGCGCCGCCTCAATCGCCGCACCGGAGGAAATACCTGCGAGAATTCCTTCTTTTTTTGCCAGCATCCGCGCGGCGTTCCCCGCCTTTGTTTCGTTGCTGAGGTAAATCTCGTCGACGATTTCAGGATTATACACACGCGGCTGAAAACCCGCGCCGATGCCCTGAATCTTGTGAGCGCCGGCTTTGCCGCCTGAAAGCACCGGCGAAGTTTCAGGCTCAACGGCGACTACCTTCAGCGAAGATTTTTTCGATTTCAGAAATTTCCCCGCGCCCGTGAGCGTTCCGCCGGTTCCCACGCCGCCGACAAGAATATCCACACAGCCCTCGCTATCCTTCCATATTTCCGGCCCGGTGGTTTTTTCGTGTACCAGCGGATTGGCGGGATTGTTAAACTGCTGCGGGAGATATGCGTTGGGAATTGATGCGGCAAGCTCTTCGGCGCGCGCGATTGCCCCGCTCATCCCCTTTGCCCCCTCGGTCAATTCCAATTCCGCGCCGAGCACCTTCAGCAACTTGCGCCGCTCAACGCTCATCGTTTCCGGCATCGTCAAAATGACGCGGTACCCTTTCACCGCCGCCACATACGCCAGCCCGATTCCGGTGTTGCCGCTGGTCGGCTCGATGATCACCGCGCCCGGCTTCAGCGCGCCGCTTTGTTCCGCCGCCTCGATCATCGCCAGCGCAGCGCGGTCTTTTACGCTGTGCATCGGATTAAAACTTTCAAGTTTAGCATATACTATCGCCGCGCCTTCGTTCATCGTGTTGATTTTAACCAGCGGCGTATTCCCGATAAGATCGGTGATTCTTTCTACCCGTGCCATTTTTCCTCCATACTATAATGCAGTGTATTTACATAACACATCTCATGCATCTTAAAACTCATCTTTATTAAAAGTCAAGCCAGTCGGATTACCCACGTGCATTTACCTAAGTAATATTTTTCTGATACACTATCGACATGGATAGATTAAATAAAAGTATCGATGCGCTGCTGGAAACGTACAGTACGCACAACATGGTGAACCATCCGGGAGATTCAAATCTCCCAAGCAGAGCAAGCATTGAACGTATTTTAACCGGATTGGACGAGCTGATATTTCCCGGCTTTCGGGATAGTTCCGGCTTGAACAAAAGCAACCTCAACCTTATCACTTCCGAAAAAGTGTACCAGCTCGCGCGGCAGCTCATTCGCGAAACGGAAAAAAGCCTCGCCTTTTCCGCCCGTATGCACGAGGACTGTCTGCACAAAGATTGCCACACTTCGGCAGTGCTGCTGGTGGAAAGTTTTTTTTCCGCCCTCCCCGATTTGCGCCGCATGCTCTTTTTCGATTTGCAGGCGAGTTTCCGCGGCGACCCTGCGGCAAAATCTATGGACGAGGTGATTCTTTCGTATCCGGGCTTTCAGGCGATTGTCGTACACCGGCTTGCGAATTATTTTTGGAAGGCGAGAATTCCACTCATCCCGCGAATGATGAGCGAGCTAATTCACGGGCGCACGGGCATCGACATTCACCCGGGCGCACAAATCGGCGAGTCGTTTTTTATCGATCACGGCACGGGCGTTGTTATCGGCGAAACTTCCGTTATCGGGAAAAATGTCAAAATATACCAGGGCGTTACACTCGGTGCGCTCTCAGTTAAAAAGGAAGAAACTATGCTTAAACGTCATCCCACGGTTGAGGACAATGTAACGATTTACGCCGGAGCTACAATACTTGGCGGCAGAACGGTTATCGGCGCAGGCAGCATTATCGGCGGCAACGTATGGATAACCCAATCCGTGCCACCGAACAGCACGATCAGCCTTAGTAGCCAGGAACTTTTATGACACAGTACAAGACAGGCAATGCACAGGAAGTTGTGTACAAAACTTTGCGGGAACATATTCTCACGCTCAACCTTCTGCCAGGAACGGCAATCAGCGAAAATGAAATCTCGCTCCGTTTCGATGTAAGCCGCACTCCGGTGCGGGAGGCTTTCATCGCCCTTTCAAAAGAAGCGCTGGTAACGGTAACGCCGCAAAAAAGTAGCACAGTTTCGCGTATCGATTTTACCCGTGTCAAGCAGGAAGTTTTTTTGCGGGAAAATCTTGAGATTGCGGCACTGAAGCGGTTTATCAAAAATCACGATGAGTCCCACGTGGCGGAGTTGGAGCGATGCATTCAGCAACAGGAGAAAGCTTGCAAAGATCGCAACTATGAACAATTCTTAAAATATGACAATTTATTTCACCGCGTTTTCTTTGACAACCAAATGGTGGCGTGGGAAGCTTTGGAAAACATGTGCGGGCATTATTATCGCGTGAGATTTTTAACGATTAGACTTTTGGAAGTCATCAATAATCTTGTGCAGCAGCACGGCGAACTTTTGCAAGCAGTCAAGCATAAAGATTCGCGGAAAGCTCAATCGTTGCTTGAGTCTCACTTGCACCAGTTGGACACTGAAGAGGTTATGTTGAAAAGACTTTTTCCCGATTACTTTGCAGATTCGCGGGACGCCCCGCCAGTAGTTGATTTTGGGGGCTTGAGCGCGGTGCGCACAAAGTAATGTTTTGCTTGACTGTTGTATACAAGTATGGTAAAGTAGGAGAATATTCATTATAATTTTTAACATTAAGGAGACAGTATGAACAAGACGAGATCGATTGTAATGGGCATTGCCATTACGTTGGGTTTGCAGCTCATGTCGTGCGGCGGGGACAACAAGATTGTCATTAGGGTCGGCGACATTTGGAGCCCGGCACATCCGGTAACTCAGGCAATGCTGGAAGTTTTCCAGCCGCAGGTTGAATCGGAAAGCAACGGCGCAATTTCCGTTGAGATTTTCCATTCGGGAATGTTAGGCAACGAGCAAACGCTGTGGGACAGTGTTCGCAGCGGCGCTATTCAAATGGCAGTTGTCGGTTCTGTAATGAACAGCGAGTGGACACCGATGCTGATTTCCGACTGGCCGTTTTTGTACCGGGACATTTTCCATGCGAAAAATGTGTGGACTGGAAGTTTTGCCGATGATTTCCGCCAGGACTTTAACGCGATTTTCCCAACAGTGCAGATGCTGGCAGTTGGACCAAACAGCGCGCGCGCACTTACGTCGAGCAAACCGCTTACCAAAATTGCAGACGTTAATGGCCAGCGCTTCCGGGTTCCGGCAAATCCGATTCACACCGGCATTGTAACCGACCTCGGAGCCAGCGCACAGGTTGTGCCGCTCCACGATCTTTTCAGCGCCCTGCAAACTGGTGTCGTTGACGGGCAGGACAACGGAATGGTTACCGTGCTCAGCGAAAACTTTAACGAAGTGCAGAGCTATCTCCTCGAAACAAACCACATCATTGCTACAATGAATATTGTAGTAAGCTCGCTTTTCTTTAACGGGCTGAGCCAGGAACATCAGGACATAATCCGCACTGCCGCACAGAATACTATGTCGCGAGCGTGGGATATTTACATTGATTCAATCGACAAAAACCGCGAAACATTGCGAAGCGGCGGTATGACTGTTACAGAGTTAAGCGATTCGGACAGAGCTTTTGTTCTGAACGCAATTCAGCCGACACTCGACAGGCTGTACGCAGAACATCAGTGGGCAAGAGAATTGACAGATAAGGCACGAAACGTTCAGTGAACATAACAAAACTTTCAGATCGTTTATTTAAAATTATACGAATCATGATAGCCATCTTTTTGGCTGTCATGATTTCGCTGGTCTTTATGAACGTTGTACTTCGGTATGTTTTCACGATAGGATTTGTGTGGTCTGAAGAAATTGCGCGGTTAAGTTTTATTTTCATTGTTTACCTCGGTTCTATCGAGGCAATGCGCGATAACCGCCATCTTTTGATTGACACGGTTCTACTGAAAACCCCGAAGCCCGTTCAAATTACACTATACGCGCTGACGCAAATAATTGTCATCTGGATGATGATTGTCCTTACGCGCGGCGCGTGGGCTTTGGTACTTCAAAACAGATACAATGTTTGGATAGCAACAGGATTCCCGTCTTTCGTCGTTCACTTCTTCGGCTGTATTGTCGGTGCATCCGTTGCCTTTATTTCCGGCATTAATCTTTTCCGCCTTTTTGTTTTGAAAGTGCCGGTTAGCGAATTAATAAAAGTTAGAAACGACGACGTTGTCAATGACGAATCTACCGATGACGGTTCTATCGATGACAAAGTTGTCAATAGCAAAGTTATTCAGAACCATTAAAGGGATACAGTATGCCTGTCTCAGTTTTGGCAATAATTTTTCTCAGCTCGCTCATCATTGCAATAATGATTGGTGTTCCAATTTCCTTTGCAATGCTTTTTTCGGCGGTTGTTACCGGGCTTAGCCTCGGAGGAACTGCAACCAGCCCGCAAATAATTGCGATGCAGATAATGCAGGGCTCCGACAGCGTAGCTCTCATGGCGTTGCCGTTTTTTATTCTTGCCGGGGAATTTATGAACCGCGGCGGGCTGACAAAACGCATCATCGCCTTTGCCGATATTTTTGTCGGGCGCATAAAAGGCGGGCAAGGCTACGTCGTTATTTTCGCCTGCCTGTTGTTCGCAAGCCTTGTCGGCTCGGCTGTCGCAAGCACCGCCGCGCTCGGCGCGATTCTCATCCCGATGATGGCGAAGTCCGGCTACAGCCGCTCCAAAGCCGCCGGCCTTGTCGCAAGCGCAAACCTCGTAACGCCAATTACGCCGCCGTCTGTGCCGCTGATTCTATACGGCGCAGTGGCGGGTCTTTCCGTGCGAACGCTGTTTCTCGGCGGTATCGCGCCGGGTATTTACCACACGCTGGTAATGTGCGCCGTGTGGTTTTTTGTTTCCCGCAAAGATGGGATAAAATCTATCAGCGCGCGCCCAACATTTAAGCAAGCGTTCAAAATATTTTTCGGCGGCTTTTGGGCGCTCCTGCTGCCAATTTTTATCTTGGTCGGTTTGCGCGGCGGCGTGTTTACCGCTACAGAAGCGGGAGTTGTCGCGGTTGTCTACGCAATTCTCGTCGGGCTTTTGGTATACCGGGAATTAAAACCCGGCGATTTTATCAAGGCGCTCGTGTCAGGCGCGAAGATGTCGGCGGTTGTGATGTTCCTCGCCGCAACCGCGCAAGCGCTGGCGTTTATGCTCACCATTTCGCGTGTCCCGCAAGTGATAACCCAGTCGCTTGCGCCGCTTGTCGAAAACCCGATGCTTTTAAATCTCGTTTTGCAGATAATTATAATCGTGATGGGGCTTGTCGTTGACGTAGTGCCCACCATTTTAATTATGACACCAATTATGCTGCCGTTGTTGCAAGCGGCGGGCATCGACCTTATTTATTTTGGCATAGTCTTTACACTTTCCAACGTGCTTGGGCTAACTTCGCCGCCTGTCGGTCCCGTGTTGAACGTGGCGTGCGCGACGGGGAATGTTAAAATGGAAGAGCTAATTCCTAACGTTATCCCATACTATGTATGCCAATGCCTTCTCGTTGTTGTCTTTGTTTTGTTCCCGGAATTGATCACCGCGCCTTTGTATTGGATAGCAGGCTACACGGCTCTCCCGCAGCAAAACATTATTCAAATTCTTTTCGCGCGATAGACGAAGGGGGAAATCGATGCTTCAATTGCTAACAGAAAAACCAATGTCCCTTGTTATGATGAATGAAAAAGACCCTGCCATAACACAGCCCAACGAAGTGTTGGTAAAGGTAATGGCCGCCGGAATTTGCGGTTCGGACATGCACATATACCACGGCACGTCTCCGGTTGCAACGTACCCGCGCGTGATGGGGCACGAAATTGTCGGTGTTGTCGCGGAAACGGGAAGCGGTGTAAGCCGAGTAAAAACCGGAGACCACGTTATCGTCGACCAGATTGTCGCGTGCGGCGAATGTTACGCTTGCCGCGTAAAGCGCCCAAACGTCTGCTCTAACTTGAAAGTTCGCGGCGTTCACATTGACGGTGGCTACCGGGAATATCTCACTGTTGAAGAAAACGCCCTGCACATTCTCCCGAATGATTTGCCCTTCACCGAGGCGGTGATGCTCGAGCCCGCAAGCATTGCGTTTCAGGTTTCCTCCCGTGCGGAAATTACCAAAGATGACACGGTGTTTATTTTGGGCTCAGGCGCTTTGGGCAAAAGCTTAATCCGCGCGGTGCTTTTAACGGGCGCTCAGATAATAGCGGCGGATACATCACAGGCGCGCCTTAAAGAAGCCGCCGAACTTGGCGTGAAGTATTGCATCAATTCCAAAGAAGAAAACCTATCCGAAAAATTGCGCGAGTACACAACGTGGGGACCGTCTGTTTCGATTGACGCGGCGGGCTTTGCGGAATCGCTGGCGCTGCTCGTTGATGTAACCTGCACCGCCGGACGAATAATTACAACGGGTTTCTTGGACGCACAGTCGGAAGTGCAGCAGTTCAAAATTACCGCGAAAGAACTCGACATTCGCGGCTCGCGCCTCCAAAATAAAAAAATCGCAGAAGTGATCGCCGCGTGCCGCGCCGGAAAAATATCGTTTACAGGCGCGGTTTCGCACGTTATTCCTTTCAGCGAAGCGGTTCAGGCGTTTCAAATGATAGACTCAGGCAAGGAAGATGTAAAAAAAGCGGTGCTGGCTTTTTAATAATTGTCCAGTGAAAATATTTCGTTTAAGATAACTCCAAAGGAGCATACGATGAAAATGACAATGCGTTGGTTCGGGAAAGCTTACGACACGGTGAGCTTGCAGCACATCCGCCAAGTGCCGGGCGTTACTGGAGTCATCTCAACGCTGTACGGTAAACTTCCCGGTCAGGTCTGGGAAAAGGAAGAAATCCGCGCCTTGAAGGAAGAGGTGGAAGCGGCGGGGCTGGAGCTGTCGGGAATCGAAAGCGTCAACATTCACGACGCGATAAAAACGGGTGCGCCTGCGCGGGATGAATACATCGAAAATTATATCACAACGTTAACGAGGCTTGGCGAAGCTGGCATTCCAATGGTCTGCTACAATTTTATGCCTGTGTTTGACTGGACGCGAACGGAACTGGCAAAAATGCGCCCGGATGGCAGCACCACGCTCAGCTACGATCAGTCAGTAATTGACACGATAAACCCCAACGATATGACCAGCCTTATGGAGCGGCAGTCGAAAGGTTTTGTGCTTGCCGGATGGGAGCCTGAGCGCCTTGCGAAACTCAAAGACTTGTTTGCGCTGTACAAAGACATCGACGAAGAAAAACTTTTTGCAAATTATAAATATTTTATCGAAGCGATTATGCCCGTCTGCGAGCGCTACAACATCAATATGGCTGTTCACCCGGATGATCCAGCGTGGTCAGTTTTCGGTCTGCCGCGTATCGTAAGGGATCAGGAAAAGCTGCTACGTATCATCTCGCTGTCCGACAACAAGTACCACGGCGTTACACTCTGCACCGGAAGTCTCGGCACAAACCAAGCCAACGACATCCCCGCAATCATACGCAGCCTGAAAGGGCGTGTGCATTTTACCCACGTCAGAAATGTGCTGCACACCAGCCCCGGATGCTTTGAAGAATCCGCGCACTTTTCAAGCGACGGCTCGCTCGATATATTTGCCATCATGAAGGCACTGTACGACATCGGCTTTGACGGCCCCATGCGCCCCGATCACGGCAGAAACATCTGGGGCGAAGTTTCCATTCCCGGCTACGGGCTTTACGACAGGGCGCTGGGCGCATCGTACCTGAGCGGGCTGTGGGAAGCAATCGGCAAGATGTAATCGCCCGAATGCCGCATCCCCCTTGTACGAAACTGGGTATTTTGTAGTATAATGGGGATAAGGAACATGAAGTGAAAGACTTGACCGAGTATACGGAGTCTACCTCCGAGCATGAGCTGTTTTGTTTTCTCCACGACAAAGTTATTTCAAAAGAGATTACAAAGTTTTCCCAGCTTCGGGAATTTGCCGCGCCGATATTGAGAAGCCAGCGGATACATCCGGTTATTATGCGTACGTTTGAGCTTATCAAAAAACTCAACTGGGGGTTTTTCGCGGAGATGGCAAAGGAAACTCACCTCAAACTGTGGAAAGAGCTGGTAATCCCCGACAAACAGTTTCCCGAAGCGGGGGACTTGAAGGACACCCTTCAGATTTCCAACCTCTACATCGCCATGCTCGACATTCACGGCTACACCCAGTTTTGTATGGATTCCCGTAAAAACCTTTCGATGATGCATACGCTGGATCACGCAATGAGCACCCAAGCCAGCCGCATTTCGGCGTGCTGCCACGCCCTCAGCCAGCGGGAGCGCGGTGATGAAATGGTGATTGTTGCCGCCAGCGCCACCGATGTTCTTTCGGTAACACTGGCGATTATCGATTACTTCGGGAAAAGCAACGTGCTGAACGACCCTGCCGTTCCAACCCGCCGCGAAGGTAAAACCGACGCCCTGCCGATGTTCAAGATTTCGGCGGGGATCACCGGCGGCAATACGCAAAGCCCGCTTATCATTACTGAAAAGGGGAATCTTTCCGGCTTTCTTTTGAACTCAGGTGCGCGCCTTCAGACGCGGGCAAACGAACTGTCCGGCAAAGAATCCCGCATTATGATCGCCAAACAAGTTTACATGAACTTTATAAAGGAAAATGAAAAGGAGAAAAGCCTGCTGTCAAAAAGCAGTGCAATCAACTTTCTTGACACCGGGCAGATTGAGTTCAAGGGGGTTCAGATCCCCTCCTGCGAAGTGGTTTTTCAGAACGAAGATAAATACAAGCTGAAGTTAAGCGAAGAAATGACGCAGCTTTTCAATTCAACACGGGAAAACTTGTGGGAGCAGAAGATTTTTCAGGATTTAATGAATCTCCTGAGAAAAACAGCGCAGGTTATGCCCAAGTTTACGGTTATTCCCCCCACCCCGATACACGGCATGCAGACTATCACCAACGAATCTTTTATGCAATTGTGCCGGAATGCCCTGAAAGCGTACGTGCAAGACGATGATTACTCTGCGGCGGTGAGTGCGCTGAAAACGTTTGTTTCCCTTGCCCGCGAAGTTTCCCATTTTGACAGGCTGATTTTGGATTACCTGCGGGGCATTACCGACAAGTACGAACTGCTGATGGAGTCGTACCTGGAAACGATTGACAAGGAGTTGGAAAGCCGCGCGCAGTATATTTTTCAGGACAGCTACCTGAAAGCGTGGTATGCGGCGAAAAACGCCGTTACGGTTTATGAAAAACTCAAGGTTATGGGGCGCAAGAGCGGTGAAATACCCAAGAAAAAGGTCTTGTGGTACAACTTGATTAAACAGAACGCCGCTCAAATGGAGTTTGTTCTGCATTCAGGCAAAAAATAGCGCCGGAAATGAACAATATCACAAAACACTTGACAAACATGGTGCTTTTCGTTAAAATGCGCAGATTGTTGTGAAAATGGGGGGATATATGGCGAAAACAGCAGCAACAACGCAACGCGATTTTACCGCAAAGATGGAAAAGTCCTTGCTAGAGCTTAAACGAGAAATTGTCAGAAACCTGGTGGCAAGCAGCGAAGATTTTAAAGAAATAGTCGAAGATATGGATCCCAAGGATTTTGCAGACGTAGCTTCGGATGATAATGATCGCAAGATGCTCGAGGCAATCGGATCTCAAGACTTAAAGCGTCTGAGAATGATAGACTCAGCTCTTACCCGAATTCAACAGGGGAAATATGGGCTTTGCATGAAGTGCAGCCAAAAGATTCCCCAGCCCCGTCTTGAAGCAATTCCCTACGCGCTTATGTGCATAGATTGCAAGACAATCGAGGAAAAGCGCAACCGGTAAGCGCAAAGCTTGCGGCGGCGAAAGAACTGCCCGCCGCAAACACCTACGTCAGCTTGCCAGCACTCGTTCCACAGTTGCCAGTTTCACAGCGGTACAGAACACTTCCATCGCCGCGCCGAGATCGGTAAGCGAGGGGAATGACGGCGCAATCCTGATGCAACTGTCGTTCGGGTCTTTGCCGTACGGGTACATCGCGCCGGCATCGGTCATAATAACACCGGCTTCTTTACACAGGCTTACAATGCGCTTGGCGCAACCGCTGTGCGCGAAAAAGGTGATAAAATAGCCGCCGTCGGGCTTGATCCATTCGCCTGCGCCGCGCCCAGCCAACTCAGTTTCCATTTTTTGCAAAACGGCATCAAACTTCGGGCGCAACAGCGCGGCGTGTTTTTTCATGTGGGCGCGGATTCCGTTTATATCTTTGAAAAAACGAACGTGGCGCAGCATATTCAGCTTATCCCAGCCGATAGCTTGCATTGACAACTGCTGCGTGGTAAACGCGATGTTCTCTTTCGATGCCGCAAAAAAACCAACCCCCGCACCCGGAAATGTCATTTTGTTAACCGAGCCGAACATGTACAACATATTCGGGTTTCCGGCTTCTTTGAAAGCGGCAAGCGGGTTCAGCAGCGGCACATCCCCGTACACTTCGTGAACGGCGTACGCATTGTCGCAGAAAACGCGGAAGTCCTTCGCGGCAGGTTTCAACGCCGCAAGACGGCGTATAACCTTATCGGAGTAGGTTATCCCCGAAGGGTTGGAATACTTCGGAACGCACCACATTCCCTTGATCTGCGGGTCGCTTGCAACCAGCTTTTCGATCATATCCATATCCGGCCCGTCGTTAGCTGTGGGAATATTCACCATCTCGATACCGAGAAACTGGCAAATCGAAAAGTGGCGGTCGTAGCCGGGAACCGGGCAGAGAAACTTGACCGTTTCTTCCTTCATCCACGGTCGTTCCGAGCCAAGCACGCCAGTCAGCATTGCCCGCGCCATACAATCGTACATAAACGTAAGCGAGGTTGAGCCGACAATTATTATTTCGTCAAGGGCGACATCCAAGTACGCGCTGAAAAGTTTCTTCGCATCCACAATGCCTGTCAGCTCGCCGTAGTTACGGCAGTCCGCGCCGCCTTCCGCGTTGCAATTACTCGATGATGTAAGCACATCCAGCATCGACATAGACAGTGCAATCTGCTCGTTGCTGGGTTTGCCCCGCGCCATATTCAGCGAAAGCCCTTTCGCCTTGTGCGCGGCAAACGCGGCGGAAAGCGCTTCCTTTTCTTTTGATAGTTCCTCTTTGGACATTGCGTTAAATGGCTTCATTGCGGAGTCTCCTTGCTTAAGCAGATTGAATACCCCGCCCTTCGACGGGGTATTCATTTCGTTTCGTTTTAGTTCACTCTCAACATCATCAACATCACGGGAAAATACCGCGCGTTGTCTTGGCGGCGACCAGCTTCTTCAAAGCAACCATATACGCGCCCGTTCGGATGCTGACATTGTGCTTTGTGTGCATTTCGTGAACCGCGTCAATCGCTTTCAACATAATGCGGCTGAGTGTCTTGTTTATTTCATCCTCGTCCCACATCAGCGACTGGATATTTTGCACCCACTCAAAATAGGAAACAACAACACCGCCCGCATTGGCAAGAACATCGGGAACAACAATTACGCCCTTTTTCTGAAGGATTTTATCAGCCTCTACAGTGGTCGGCCCGTTTGCTCCCTCGACAATCATCTTGGCTTGAATACGCGCCGCGTTGTCGGCGTTAATTTGGTTTTCCAAAGCAGCGGGAATGAGAATGTCGGTTTTCAAGGTGAGCAGTTCGTCATTGCTTACATGAGAAATGCCGCTCTCATTATATTCTTTGAATGGTCGTTCTTTTTGAGCATCGAGGAACGTAAGGACATTGGCAATATCAAGCCCGGATTCCTTGTAAATACCGCCTGTCTTATTGCTGACGGCGACAATCGTAGCTCCCTGCTCTGCAAGCAGCCGCGCCGAAACGCTGCCGACATTGCCCATCCCCTGAACAACAACGCGCGCGCCCTTCATCGGGATACCGACCTTTTTCATAATCTCGCTGGCAACAATCATCACACCGCGGCCTGTGGCTTCTGCGCGCCCCAGCGAACCGCCGATGTCAATCGGCTTTCCGGTAACAACACCGGGAACAGCGTAACCTTTCAACATACTGTAGGTGTCCATAATCCAGCCCATAATTTCGCCGTTAGTGTTTACATCCGGCGCGGGAATGTCGCGCTCAGGCCCGAGCATCGGTGCAATCATCGCCGTAAAGCGCCGCGTTAGCCGTTCCAGCTCGCCGCGCGAAAGCTTGGCAGGGTCGACCTTAACCGCGCCCTTTGCACCGCCGTAGGGAATGCCCACAACCGCGCACTTAAAGGTCATCCACGCCGCAAGCGCCTTGACCTCGTTCTCATCAGCATCTTGGTGAAAACGAATGCCGCCCTTGCACGGCCCCCGCGAACTTGAGTGCTGCACCCGGTAGCCCTCAAACATTTTGACAGTCCCGTCATCCATCCGAACCGGAAACGAAACCTTCAGTTCCCGCTCTGGGTACATTGTCGCAACATAGTCGGATTCCTTGTATCCCAGCTTTTCACCGGCATCGCGGATCATCGCAACTACGTTGTCATAGGGATTATATGCTCCCATCGTTAACTCTCCTTGTTGTTATTATTGATATTTTGTAATTATAAATCACACCCCATTGAAAAGCAAGCAAATCTTTTGACTTTTAGCACAATCGGGTACTGGTAATTTTTTTTAATTTCATAGAAAATAGTAACCATATCAAAGTGCTATAAATCAACGCCGCTTTTAACGCGACAAACGCGAAACAAGGAGATTGTATGAATTGCCGTTCTGAAAATCGCTGCAACCGCGAAGCAGCACGCGAAATTAACTTTGCCGAAACTCCGGTTACGGAGCTGTACGGGTGCAACTGTTTTTCCAACACCGTTATGCGGGAAAGGCTGCCAAAGAATATTTACAAGGAACTGGCGGCGGTTCAAAACGGCGAAAAAGAGCTGACGCTGGAAGTTGCCGAAGTTGTCGCAGCGTCGATGCGCGAGTGGGCAATCGCGAAAGGGGCGACGCACTACACGCACCTGTTCCAGCCGCTGACCGGACTGACTGCCGAAAAGCACGAGTCGTTTATCGCGCCAACCGGCGACGGCAAAATGATGATGGAGTTTTCCGGCAAGGCGCTGATCAAAGGCGAGTCCGATGCGTCGAGTTTGCCGTCTGGCGGCTTGCGGGCGACGTTCGAGGCGCGCGGCTACACGGCGTGGGACGTAACAAGCCCCGCCTTTCTGAAATCCGACCCGACCGGAACGACGCTGTGCATTCCCACGGCGTTTATCAGCTACTACGGGCAGGCGCTCGACCAGAAAGTGCCGCTTTTGAAAAGCGTTGAAGCCCTGTCCAAACAGGCGCTGCGCCTTTTGCGTGTGATGGGGGACACGGCAAGCAAGCGGGTTGTCTCTTCGCTGGGGCCGGAGCAGGAATATTTTCTCATCGATAAAAAGTTTTACGACCAGCGCCCTGACATTATGCTCACCGGAAGGAC
>WQZT01000014.1 GCA_009780595.1 Treponema sp.
AATCAACACATTTATGTGGGGCCCGCCGATGCTGATCGTTTTGTTCGGCGGCGGTGTTTTTATGACGGTAGCGCTTGGCTTTTTCCAGTTCAAGCACTTTGGTTTTATTATGCGGAACACGCTTGGCAAGATTGTTAAACAGCGGAAAGAAGGCGAAGGCACGGTTTCCGCGTTTCAGGCGGCGACATCCGCGCTCTGCAACACCATAGGAGCCTCGAACATTGTCGGCGTTCCTGTCGCTATCGCAATGGGCGGTCCCGGCGCAATTTTCTGGATGTGGGCAGCCGGAGCGTTCGGGCTTGCCATCAAGTGGGCGGAGATTACGCTCGGCGTTCACTACCGCGAAAAAGATAAAAAAGACGGCACGTTTGTCGGCGGTCCGGCGCACTACCTGTCAAAGGGTTTGAAAAAGGCGAGGTGGCTGGGGCCGCTGTTCGCCTTCGCCCTGATGCTTGAAATTGTTCCCTCGATTGGTTCGCAGGCGGTCGCCGCATCTGAAAACCTCGCCGGAGTTGGCATCCCGAAAATCTACACCGGAATATTTATTGCAATTCTTGCGGGCATCGTCGTCTTTGGCGGTATCAAACGGATAGGAAAGTTCTCTGAAAAGTTTATCCCGATCACGGTTCTTGCATATTCTCTTTTCGCGTGGATCATCATTTTAATGAACTTCACGCAAATTCCCGCCGCGTTCGGGCTTATTTTCAAAGCCGGTTTTACACCGCAGGCGGCGGTGGGCGGTTTTGCCGGGGCAACCGTTGCCGCTGCCGCCCGATGGGGCGTGGCGCGCGGCGTGTACTCCAACGAAGCGGGCATGGGACAGGCGGCAATCGCGCACTCGGCGGCTGTAACCGATCATCCCGCCCGTCAGGGTATGTGGGCAATTTTTGAAGTCGTGATGGACACGGCGTTTGCCAACACAACAACTGCGCTGCTAGTGCTTACCACAGGGCTCTGGAGGATTTTCACCCCTGACGTGGCATCTACCATTCCGGCTGAAGCTATCGGCACGGTGTTTGGATTGGGGTTTGCCCGCTACTTTATCGCCGTTATGCTGTTCCTGTTTGTGTTTACCACGGTTATCGGTAACGCTTTTTACGGCGAGCAGATGGCGCGGTATTTGTTCGGTCATAAATTTTCCAAGTTTATGCTGGGCGTTTACCTCGTCTTTGTTGTCATCGCGTCTACCAGCGACATTGGCACGCTGTACAACTTTATCGACTTGCTGCTTGTCCTTGTCGTTGTGCCAAACGTAGTCGGCGTTTGTCTGCAAGTGAAAACTTGTCGGCAACTGAAACAAGACTTTTTTGACAACGAAAAATACTGCCCTCAAAAAGCAAAGTAACAATAGGGGAGTGAAATGAAAACGCTGCTACAAGGTGCGCGGGTTATTGACGCGTTAAACGGTATTGACGATTCGCTTGATATTGTAATCGAAGGCGGAACAATCAGCGAGCTTGGGAAAAATCTGCCGCCTGAGAAAAATACCGTGAACTACGCGGGAAAAACGATCATCCCCGGTGTTATCGATATGCATGTGCATTTGACCGAGGAACTGGGCGGGCGCGCGGGCTACCGAATGGCGGCAAAAACTGGCGTTACGACGCTTATCGACTACGCCGGGCCGATTGACGACATTATGGAAAATGCCGCACGGCTCGGCTGCGGTCTGAACATCGGCTGCCTTCACGCTATCAACCCGGGAGAGTACGGCAACAACCCGTCAGCCTCACAGGTGCAGTCGGTTTTGGAGCGGTCGCTGCAAGCTGGCGCGGTGGGGCTAAAGGTGCTGGGCGGGCATTTCCCGCTTTCGCCGGAAGCATCCGCGCTGGCGATAAAAGCCTGCAACGAACGCAAGGTGTTTGTCGCCGCCCACTGCGGCACAACGAGAGAACGCAGCGACATACGCGGCATGAAGGAATCCGTGGAGCTGGCAGACGGCAACCGCCTGCTGCTTGCCCACATTAACGCCTATTGCCGCGGCAAGTATTTTCCCGCCACCGAAGAACTCAGGCAGGCGTTTGAGATACTCCGCGAAAATACGAACCTCATCGCCGATTCGCACATGGCGATTATCAACGGCACGCAAGGCGTGTGCCACGACGGTGTTCCGCACGACGCGATAACCGTCAACTGCCTAAAGCTCTTCGCCCGCGAGCCGACCGAAGCGGGGCTTTCCGCCGCGATTCTTGACGGGCTGGTGAAAGTCATTTACCCCGGCGAAGAGGAAAACATTCTGCTGGAAGGGAAAGCCGCGCACGATTACTGGCGCGCTCAAGGCACAAACGCCGATGTCAGCTTCCCCGCCAATAATCCGGTTGTCGCTGTGTCGTGCGTGCTTGAACGGCGAAAACCCGGCGGGGATTTTCTCATCCCGCTGACGGCGACAGACGGCGGCGGTTTTCCCCGCAACAACCTGATTGGCAAACTGCTCTCGCTGTACCATGTAGGGTACATTTCGCTGCACGACATTGTGCGGAAAGTGTCGCTGAATCCGGCGAGGGTTTTCGGGTTGAGCGGGAAAGGCAAGATTGCCGTGGGCGCGGATGCCGATCTGACGGTGCTTGACGAGTCGCTGTTGAAAGCGGTCGCAAGCTACGTCAACGGTTCGCAGGTGATGAAAGACGGCGCGATTACGGGAAGTGGCGCGACGCTTGTCGCTACGGAAGCGGCGCGGGAATCGGCGAAGGCGCACGGGCTGAACTTCACCGCTGTTGACTCGGCATCATCGGCTTTTTATGCCGGGCTGTAACTGACTGTCCGCGAACGCATGAGGGCAAAATGACAGGGGGAAGTATAAAAAAATACATCTTGTTTTTCGTTTGCTTGTGCCTGCTTTGCACGCATGGTTTTGCTGAAATATCGGAATTGGATCAAACGCCCGCCGCTAACGAAAACACTTCATCTCCCCATATATTTCATAATATTGGATGGAACGCAGTAAACTCTGTTACCTATAACTACGGCTTGAATTTTGTTGGAGCAGGAGTTGGAACGTGGGGAATGATAAAAACTGGTCTTGATTGGAATTGGAGAAATACGGTATTTGAAAGTTCATGGATGCCGCACATTGGCGGCCCTGTCATGGCAGTCGGCGGTCTTGTTCCGATAATGACACCGCTTGTTCTTTACTTTACCGGGCGCGGTTTGGAGGATAAGCGATTAAAGGTTACCGCTGCTGCCCTGACACAAACGCTCATGGTGACGATGGCTGTGCAATCGCCCATGAAAATGATTACCGGGCGAAGAGACCCAGGACTCGTGGATAATTCGTTTTATAGAAGAGTGTACGGGGAAGATGATTTCAGCGGTGTTTTTAATTGGTTCAATATGGATTTTATTAATGGGTGGCCAAGCGGTCATACTGCCAATGCGTTTTCCGCAGCAGCGACAATAGCAGAAATTTACCATGATAATATTTGGGTAAAAATAGGTGTGTATACATACGCAACATTTATTGGATTTGGCACAACGACAGTGGCGCATTGGGCATCAGAGGCGGTTGCCGGAGCTTTAATCGGATATGCCATCGGGAAAACTGTCGGCAGAAGTTATCGGCAATTTTTGGAAAAAGACAAAGTTGAAAATAATATTTCGTTTTATGCTACACCGTTTTCGGCGGGTATAAATATACGTCTGTAAAGACAAACTGGTTGAATTGTCATCATTGGCTTTTACACAAGCTTTAATTTATATACGTTTCGTTTTATGGAGGAGTTTTGCAATGGGTAAAAAGAAGATTTGCATTTTAACGCTGGGGGGAACAATCGCGTTTTCGCCCAAGCAGTCAGACGGCGCAGGTCCGATTGTGGATTTAACGCCGTTTATCAACAGCCTTGATGAAGTCAAGTCATTCGCGGATGTCGAAGTTAAGGCGCTGATGCGTTCATCAAGCTCGGCGCTGCACATTGACGACATTATCATGGTTGGCAACAAAATCAAGGAACTTATCAAAGAAAACTACGATGGGTTTATCGTCATTCAAGGCACGGACACAATCGAAGAAACCGCGTTTATGCTTGGGCTGATGGTTCAGTCCGATCACCCCGTCATTGTTACCGGGGCGATGCGTAATCCCGATATGCGCGGTGCTGACGGCCCTGCGAATGTGCTTGCCTGTATCCGCGTGGCGGCGAGCGACACGTGCCGCGGCATCGGCTCGATGGTGGTGTTCAACGATGAAATCCACTCCGGCCTTTTCGTCCGCAAGATTCACCCGCAAAGCACCGAAGCTTTCGCGTCTGAGTGCGGGCCTTTGGGCTACCTCGCCGAAGGTATTCCCAGCCTCCGTGTAACTCCCGTCAAGCGGCCTATCCCGTGGATCAACCCGAAGGGCGCAACGGCTCGCGTTCCCGTGTACGCCGTTCCGCTTGGTGATGATGGCGCGCTACTTGCGAAAGTCGAGGAAGTGGGCTGCTCCGGTCTCGTTGTGGCAGGTCTTGGCGGTGGGCATGTTCCGGCGGAGCTTGTGGAGCCGCTTGAAAATCTCGCAAAGAAAATCCCCGTGATCCTCGCTTCCCGAATCGGGCGCGGCGATATGCTCACCAGCACCTATTCCGGTTACCCCGGTTCGGAAACGTCTCTGCTTGGGCGCGGGCTTATCAGTTCAGGTCTGCTCGACCCGCGAAAGGCGCGCATTTTGCTGATTCTGTTGCAAATGTCCGGCTGTACAAAAGATCAAATTGCGGAAAGCTTCCGCATTTTTTCAAGCAAGTATTAGGCTGCGCCGCTTCTGCGGGCAATTTTTAAGGAGTGATATATGATTTTTGACCTTCCGCCCATTCTAGGGCTAATTCCGCTTGTTGTCTACATTATTTTAGCGTTCAACAAGAAGATTCACGCGTTCGTCAACGTTGTCATCTGCGTTATCATTGGCGGTATACTCACCAGAGCGGATCTCCTCAAACTTGGTTCGATAATGTGGAACTCGCTTGGCTCGTTCCTCGGTCTTGTCGGACTCATCATTATGCTGGGCTCAGGGCTTGGGCTGATGTTGAAGGAAACCGGCATCGCAGAATTCATCGTCTACACGATGATGAAAAAAATCGGTGTAAACACAATGAATCGCTCGATTTTGGCAACGATGCTCACATCGATGACGATGGTTTTTCTCCTGAACACACTGACAGGCGGCAACGCCGTTATCGCCCCGATTATCATCCCGCTGGTAGCTTCGGTTGGAATGACATCCAGCACGCTCGCGGCGGTGCTTCAGGCGGCGGGCGTTACCGGGCTGTTCCTCAGTCCGTTCTCGCCGCCGATGGTGGTAATGATGCAGATCACGGGGCTTCCGTACGGGCAGATTTTGCTGTACGCCAGCCTTCCGGTCTGCATCCCGATGTGGATTATCACGTACATCAACGCCAAACGAATCCAGAAAAAGACCGTTGGCATCGACGATTACCCGCAAGGCACGGCGCTCGAAGTGAAGGAATACGTTGCCACGCCTGAAACCAAATTGGCAACGCTGTTTTTTTCGCTGGCGATTGTGGCATCAATGGCGTACGGCATTATTAACAAAGTCGGCGTTACCCACGCCGTTACGGTGATTGCCGTTTCCGCGGTTGCCGCCGGTATTGGCGCGAGGTTTTCCGTTCAGCGGATTTTTGACACTATTATGAAAGGCTGCGGGCAGTATGTGTGGCTGTTTTTCATGTTTATTATGTTTGACCCGTTTCTTTCGTTTATCGCCAAAAGCGGCGCGTTCGATGCGATACTTGAACTGACAAGACCGCTCATTGACGCAACTGGAAAGTTCGGCGTTACGTTTGTTTCAACGATCATCAGTATTTTCAGTATCCAGGGCGCGGCTGTCGCACAGGCGTTGATGATGGATTCGATTTTCCGGCCCGTGGTTGACCACATCGGGCTTTCGATGCACACGTGGGCGCTGGTGATTCTCATTTCTTCGCAGATGACCTCGTTTGCCTACCCCGGGCTTGATATTTTTGCCGCGATGGGCATTGCGCGGACAACCAACATAAAGCCGATGCTCATGAACGGCTGGTCGATCATCATTGCGATACTCGTTGTGCTTGCCGGATCGATTATTCTGGTTGGCTAGTAAGTATTTTTAACGTGAGGAGCTGCGGTGTGCTGGCGGTAAATCCGCAGGCTAAAGCCGCAGCTTCTGAAGTTTTGGCAAAGCCAAAACTCCCCAGCGAATTAGCCTCCGGCTAATTCGCCCGCTCCCTGCTGGCGTATCCGCAACACAGTGAGTGCTCCCTTGCCAAAAACGCCTTCTATCAGGCGGCGGTACTCTTCGAGTTTTTCGCGCGGGAGGTACGTCTGAATCGTTCCGGCAAAGCCGCCGCCGTGTACGCGGCATGCGCCGTTGCGTGCCCCGCTGGTTGTGCCGCCGCCGTAAAGAAAATTCTCGGTGAGGGCAAGCGCAAGGCTCAAGCCCTGCCCGGCGGGATTTTCAGGCGGGTAAATGTTTTGCAGAAGCTTGTACGATGAATCGCCTGATTCCCTCACCAGCGAAAAAAATCTTTCCATCGCCGCCGTAGTTGCATCTGCCGAGGCAGAATCCGCCGCGCGTTGAAGGGCGGCGAGCATCGTGTCAACCCGGCGGTTCTCGCTGAAAAAATGCAACGCCCTGAGAACTGCACGGTCGCCGACAGCCCGCCTGAGTTCCGCGATACGCGGTGCAAGTTCCCGCTCGTCAAGCTCCCCAAGCGTAGCCTTACCGAAAAAGGCGGCGGCGGCTTTCATCTCCGCAGGAATCGCCGCGTACTCGTCGGTGAGGCTGGAGTGGCTGCCGCCGGTAGCAACCACGCACAGGGTGAAACCAGCGGCGGCAGGATCGAAGGCGACGCTCTTGATGTGCGGGTCTTGTGTATCTCCCGGCTCGCAATTGCCAAAGTCGATTGCAACAACGCCGCCTGACGCGCAGGCAATCTGATCCATCAACCCGCACGGTTTGCCAAAGTACAGGTTTTCCGCCTTCTGCGCGATCTTCGCCAGTTCCAGCGCGCTCCTTCTGCCGCCGCAGTACAGGCTGTCGAAAATCTTGGCAAGGAGAACTTCCACCGCCGCGCTCGATGACAAGCCTGAGCCGGTTAGCACAGCGTTGTCGGTGTTGGCAGTAAAGCCGCCGACAGGCGTTCCCTGCGCCGCGAACTCGGCGGCAATTCCCCGCACCAGCGCCTCGGTGTCGCCGGATTCCTCCTCCCGCTTCGCAAGGCTGGAAATATCCACGTCAATATCGCGGTGTCCTGACGAGCGGAAAAAAACCCGCCTGTCCGCCCGGGGCGTGGCAACCGCCGCCGCGTCAAGTTGCACAGCCGCCGCCAGCACCTTGCCCCCGTTGTGGTCGGTGTGGTTGCCGCCCAGCTCGGTACGCCCCGGCACGGAAAAAGCGCGAAGATCGCCGCACGCTGCACCACTGGAAGAATCGGCACACGCGGCGGGAAATTCTCCGATGAGGCGGCGGTAACGCAGGCGAGCTGCCGCAACGCCATCATCGCCGTACAGCGCGGCAAAGAGCGCGTCAGATTTCGGGGAATCAATATAATCACCACAGTTTTTATTGTTCATTACTCATTAATATATTGCGTTAGCAATTATATCACGTATATCGCCGCGCCGCCAGATCGAAGATTTTAGATAAAAATAAATTGACAGCAATAAAAATAAGTATCATAATAAATTTACAATTTTATTATTGGAGTTTGCTCGAATAGAGTAGTCTCCCAAGTGAGGTGAAATATGCCGTATATCGCTATTAATGTAACAGAGAAACTTTCGGATGCTCAGAAAGAGAAAATCAAAGCTGAGTTTGGGCGCCTGATCATGCTTATTCCAACTAAGACAGAGGCGCGGACGCTGGTGGACTTTTCGGATTGCCGCACGATGTATAAGGACGGCCGGCTTATCGCAGGCGCGTTTATTGAGCTGCGCTTGTGGCATGCGTCTGAGTTTGAAAACAAAAAGCAGTTTACCGAACAGACGTTTACGATGCTTGCCCGCGAACTGGGGCTAGCGCCTGAAAATATCTACTTAAATATTGCAGAGTTTGAACATTGGGGCGCGGACGGGACTTACAAAGTTTAGGGAGCGGGGCGAAAACAGGTGCGTGCCTGTTGCCGGATAATTCTCTGATTTTCTCGATGTTTACGTCTGGTTAGTATTTGTGCGATGGTTTTCAAGAAGGTATAGAAAAAAATTAATTTTTCGGGTATATTATTAATATAAAACCTTGACGGCAAATCTTGGTAAAGATTAACAAATAAAAATCAACGTATGTCAGGAGGAGGATATTATGGAAACAACAGAGAGTCTTAACCATTCCGGTATCGCGCTGACTGAAGCCAATCGGCCATACGAAGCCATTCCTCTATTCCGCCAGGCGCTGATTGCCGAGCCGAACAATCCTTTCCTGTGGTTTAACTTGGGTATTGCCGAGCAGAAAACTGGCGGCTACGATGAGGCGCTTGAGTGTTTCCGGCGGGCAGTCGACATTGACGATTATATGGCTGAAGCGTGGGGGGCGATGGGGCTTATTCACTACGAGATGGAGCTTTTTGATGATGCGGAGAACTGCTATCATCGGGCGCTCCAGCGGGATGCCAATTCCCCAAAAATATGGAATAACCTGGGGGTTTTGCATTTTTCGCGAGGGGGCTACGAGGATGCCCGCAATTGCTTTGAGGCGGCAGTAAGCCGCTCCCCTGAGTTTTATGACGCGCTGTTTAATCTGCGGGATACCTGCCGGGAACTGGAAGATTGGCGGGCGGCGGCGGAGTTCGAGCGAATCCTTCGGACTTTGCAACGGTAAGATAGCAATACGATATATGAAAATCCTTTATATTGCCGAAATTATCGGCAAAGCCGGAGTGTACGCTCTAAAAAAGTGCCTCCCGGATATTAAGAAAGAGAAAAATCCTGATTTTGTTATTGCCTGCGCCGACGGTGCTACTGGCGGGAACGGCTTGGGGCGAAATCACGCGGCGTACATTCGCAAACTTGGGGTACATGTTCTCACCACGGGGGAGTGCTGTTTTTACAAAAAAGACTTGACCGAAAACATCAGTCAACTGCCGTATGTGCTGAGGCCGGAAAATCTCAATGCCGAAGCGCCGGGTATTGGCTGCCGGGTTTATTACACCACTGTCGATGGCAATCCAAAACAGAAAGTTGCGGTTGCGGTGCTTTTGGGGCAGAGCGGTTTTAACAGGATGCACGCTAACAGCCCCTTTTCCGGTCTTGCGGCGCTTTTAGAGCGGTTGCGGCAGGAAACGCCCTACACGGTGATTGATTTCCACGCCCTTGCCACCGCCGAAAAGCAGACGTTTTTCGCAATGGCTGACGGTAGCTGTTCGGCGGTGATTGGTTCTCACACGCGGGTACAGACCGCCGACGAGCGCATTCTCCCCGGCGGTACTGTTGTCATTACCGACGCAGGCCGCACTGGCAGTATTGAATCGGTCGGCGGTTGCAGCCGGGAATCCCGCATACGGGAGTATATTTCGGGCATCCCCGACTGGACAAAAGATGCGTGGGAAAAACCCGCGCTGCAAGGGCTTTTCTTCGAGCTCGCCGGAAACGGGAAGGCTGTTACGGTGGAGCGCTTGAGCATCGCCGCCCCAGAGCCGCCCGTCGCCGAAGCAGGTGGGGAAGCAGTTTGTTAGGCGTAAGCGGCTCAGTATTTTTGTACTGTATTGTTTGCAGCAGAAATAAACATTATACTATATAAATCTATTATTATTATGGAGGGAAAATGAAGGGAAACAGAGGTTACGCCGATCTGGGCGATATTTTTGACGAAATATTCGAGGCTGCACGAAATTTTCACGATGAGTTCCGCAAGAATTTTAACTCCCGCGAAAATGTCCGTGATGTTGGGAGTGAATGCGGTGCAGGGCAGGGTGAAGGCCGCACGTGGGCTTTTGACGAAAATGTCGACTACTACCCCAACTATTCCTATCCGCCAATGAATATCTGCCTGACTGCCGACCGAAGCCTGGTCTTTGAGTTTGCGCTGGCGGGATTTGACGAAAAGGACATACACCTTTCCTTTCAGGGCGATTACATGGTGTTCTCGGCATCCGTGCCAGTGCCAGCGTTCGTGCCGCCGTCTGCACCATCTGCTGATACGCCGGAAGCGCCGGAAGCTCCTTCGGAAAATATTCGCTATTTAAAACGCCGCCTAAAAATGAAAGACATCGAAAAGCAGAAGTATTTTGTCCCGCTCGATAAATACGCGCAAGAAAAAGTGAAGGCAGTGTTTCGCAACGGTATACTGCGGGTGTCTATTCCTCCGAAGGATGAGCCTGAGCAAAGCAGCGGCATTAAAATCGAGATACTGTCCAGCGAGGATGTTGGCCCAATTACAGAGTAATATCCACTGAGATTTGCTTGTTGCTGAAAGTTTGAAAAAGATTAACAAACTAAGTAGATATTGATTTGACTTCAATCCATCTTGCCTCCATTGCCTTGTGAAGTTATACTTGAACAAGCGAGGCTTATATTATGGATCAAAATGAGATTGCCAGACGGGCACAAGATTATATAGCGAAAGAAAACGACGCGCATTTCAGGGAAGAGGTGGAAACCCTTCTTGTTGCCGGGAATTACAAAGAGTTGACCGACCGGTTTTACCAGAACCTGGAGTTTGGCACCGGAGGTTTGCGGGGCGTTATCGGCGGCGGCTACAACCGGATGAACACGCTCGTGGTGAAAAGCGCCACGCAGGGGCTTGCCAATTACCTGAAGAAAGCGCTGCCGGACAAGGCGCGGAAAATCGGCGAAGGCGGGCTGTCCGCCGCGATTGCGTTCGACAGCCGCCATTACTCGCCTGAGTTTGCCGAAGCCGCCGCGCTCATCTTCGCGGCGAACGGAATTAAGACCTATCTGTATTCGTCGCTGCGCCCCACGCCCGCGCTCTCGTTTGCGATACGACATCTTCACTGCGACACCGGCATCGTGCTTACCGCTAGCCACAATCCGCCGCAGTACAACGGCTACAAAGCTTACTGGGGAGATGGCGCGCAGGTTGTTCCGCCGCACGACAAGGGAATTATCGCCGAGGTCAACGCGGTTACGCAGATACAGGAGATGACGCGCGCACAGGCGCTTGCGAAGGGGCTGTTGGTTATCATCGATAAAGAGGTTGACGCGCCGTACCAGCAGATGGTGCGGAACTGCTTGTTCAGGCCGGAGCTTGTCAGACAGAAGGCTGGCGAGGTGAAAATCGTATACACGCCCCTGCACGGAACTGGCGCGTTTCACGTTGAAGGCGTGCTGGGGAGTATGGGGCTGAAGGTGATCACTGTGCCCCAGCAGCGCGAGGGCGACGGCGACTTTCCAACCGTGGCGTCGCCCAACCCGGAAGAGGCGGCGGCGCTGGACATGGCGATTAAGCTCGGCATGAAAGAAAACGCCGATGTGGTGATGGCGACCGATCCGGACGCCGACCGTTTTGGTATCGCGGTGCGTTCGATGGAAGGGGAAGGGGCGAGCACGCGCTTTGTCCTTGTTACCGGCAACCAGATGGGGGCGCTCCTTGCGGATTATATTTTTCTCTCGCTGAAAGAAGCGGGGCGGATGCCGCCTCATCCGGCGATGGTCAACACGATTGTTACAACGGGGATGCAAAAAAAAGTGGCGGAGCATTACGGCGCGCAGTGCTTTGAGTGCCTCACCGGGTTTAAGTGGATTGCTGAAGTAATTGCGAAGTGCGAGGCGGACAAATCTGCCTCAGTAGTGTTTGGAACGGAGGAAAGCTACGGTTACCTCATTGGTACGGAAGTCCGCGACAAGGATGGTATTTCTGCCGCAGCGATGACTGCGGAAATGACGCTGTACTGGCGCGGTAAAGGCAAGAGCTTGCTCGACCGCCTCAATGAGCTGTACGAAATCTGCGGCTACTGGGAAGAGACGGGAGTTTCCAAATATTTTGAAGGGCCGGAAGGATCGAAGATAATGGCGGGCATTATGGAGAACTACCGGAAGAATCCGCCCAAGATGCTCGGCGGTATCGAAGTGCTGCGAACGCGCGATCTGAAAAACGGCGCTGACGGGCTGCCGCCAAGCGACGTGCTTCAGTTTTTCCTGCAAGATGGAACGGTGGTCAGTGCGCGGCCCAGCGGCACTGAGCCGAAGATAAAGTTCTACGCCAGTTGCTGCGCTGCTCTTTCGTCAGGCGGGCTTGACGCGGCAAAGGTAGAGGCAGGCCGCAAGCTTGCCGCGATTAAAAAGGACATCCAGCAGGTTATCGGTTGATCGCCGGGCGATTGCCCAGCGACTAGCCTGTAGCCGCTTTAGTATTAAGGAAAGGTCAGTGGATAAAAGCATAAAACAAAAGAGCAGGGAATTCGCCATCAAGATCGTGCTTCTGCACAAGCAGCTTTCGGCGCGGCGAAAGGAAAGTGTTATGTCCGAAGAGTTGCTACGCTGCGGCGCGGGTGCGGGCGCGGAGCTTGCGAAGGCGGATTGCGCGATGGGCAAGAACGACCAAATAGCGAAGGTGTACAAAGCCCTCCAGGACTGCGCCGAGGCGAAGTATTGGCTTGAACTGCTGAACGATACAGACTATCTCACCGAGTTTGAATTTGGCGACATCCTGAAGGATTGCGACGAGCTTGGAAAACTGCTCATTGTTCAGATAAAAACCTTCAGGGCTGCCGCTTAGGATTTGCTATTCGCTTTTAAAATCGTAAAGCCAAAGAATGACCGGGAGTTTCCCAAAAAGAAGAAAAATGTTCCCTCCCGGTCTAAGAAAGTTAAAATCTAAACCCTACGGCAATCTTGAACGTGCCGCCGAAAGCGCCATTGGCATCAATAGTTGGCTTTACTAAGTCTCCCAACCCCCCATTTGACAGCTCAGCTGACAGCCTATCCGCAAGATCTTTACTATCTTTGAGAGTTTTGGGTGCAAATGTATAGTTACCAAGCAACTGCCCCCTGAGATAGATGGTATCGGTGAGATCAAAATCACCTCCGATGCCCACGTGGATTCTGAATGTACTCCAGTCAGATGCACTTTCATCTTTAGCTGCATTAGCTATATCATTTCCATCCTCGTCTTTGGCAGAAAGAACATAGTTGTATCCCGCACCAAGAAGTGGGTAGAAGGTAAAGTTGTCGCTGATCGTGATGGGGTATTTTCCCAGCAGCGTGAAATCAAGGGACATCATTGTGCCTTTTGCCTCCTCATTGACCTTTTCTGCTATTCCTGGTATTTCCGAGGTCTCCATTGTTGTTGTTATAGGACCGGTTAAAAAGGCGATGGAGAGATCGACAAAGGTGGCATCAAAGAAAACAAATCCGCCAAAGTTCAGCGCAGTAACAGAGGCACTAGCATCAAGCTTCATTAAACCCAGCATATCCATGGAAACGTTCGCTTCACCGATTTTTCCGTAATTAAGAATACCACCAGCACCAGCGCTGAACAGCGACTGCGCAAAAGCTCCTCCTGCAACACACATTGCAAGAGCCAAAACCAAAAACCTTCTCTTCATACGAGAGCTCCTTCTTATGATCCCGCCCGGATCATTCCAAGGCAGCTATCACGTAAAATTATTCACCCTTACGGGCAGTTACCCTAACAGGGTAATATTTTTCCAACGGCAATATCATCTTGGTGAATCGTTTTGTTGTCAAATCCACTATATTGCCTATACCTACTATACAACTATCAAATAAATACTGTCAATAGATTTATTCACAAAAAACGTGCAACGCCCTTCAGAGCCGCTCGTTGCGAGCGCCCTTCCAATTCGACCAGCCGCGCGCCCTCACGCTTGCTTGCTGGTAAAACGCTCCTTGATTTCGCGGCGCACATCAATAAAACTCAAAGGGTTCTTCCCATTCTCGCCGACCTCGAACGGTTCAAGAATCATCCCGTGAGCGCCCCGGCGTATCCAAAGTTTTATCTGCGGAATTCCCTCGCCCTTTTCGGTAACCGCTTGGCTCACCTCTTGGGCAAACAGCACATCGTCAAGTTTGAATTCCAGCACCGCCGGAGTGTCCCCGAGCGGCTCGTAAATCAGGATGATTTTATTTTTTTCCGTAGGGTGCTGCTTTGGATACCCAATAAATGGGAGCGCATTGTCCTGCGGGCTTTTGGAGTATTTGGCAATTTCATTGAGCGGCAACGATTGCAGATACGCTGTTGACAGTGGTATATTTTTTACTTCCATATATTCCTCCTTGTTCATCCTGGAATATATTTTTAGTATACATCTATGCATGGCGCTTTGCAAGAATTATTTCCGGGATTTGCGTCTGTTGTTTTTACTAGCATATTAATCTCCGGCAATTAAGCGGCGAAAAGATTAATTGAGCAAACGAATAGTTCCCGCATAGTCAATTCTCCACAAGCCAACATTCAACGGCTCTTCAGGGGCGCACTCGATAAGGGCAAATGTTGCCCCTGAGCTACTGCGCGGCCTTCCCAAACTGCCGGGGTTCACCAGCGTAACTCCTGCGATGTTCTTCCAAAAGGGAACGTGCGTGTGTCCGAAGAGCGCGGCATCTGCGCCGTGGGTCGCAGCAGCGGCGGCGAGTGTTTGCTTTCCGTTGTACACGTCGTGGCGGTGTCCGTGGCAGATAAAAAAACGCCACCCGCCGAAATCAAAACCAGCCGTGTCCTGCG
>WQZT01000015.1 GCA_009780595.1 Treponema sp.
GAGTGACGGAACGTTGTGGGCGTGGGGACACGGTGGGAGCGGTCAGTTGGGGAATACTAGATTATATGACAACAAGTATTTCAGAGGAGTTCCCACGCAGGAGTATTACGAGTATACGTGGCGGGTATATCCCAGGTAAGCCAATCTAAGCTGAGCTGTTTGCAGTTCGGCTTAGGGGCTAGTGCCTACAGCGGGTTAGCTTCGGGATGATGCAAGGGTGACTGACACTGAAGCCCGGTGTCAGATGCTATGATTCAAATTGAAGGGAAAGATTGGTATCCTGATCTGACGGGATAAGGGAGCCTGAAGCATGTTGAAAAGTGTCGTGAGGACGCGCGACAAACGCCGTGATCCTCGAGTGTCAGATTAATCCCAGCGGGCCGCCGTAAAGCAAAGTGATGCTGCTCTCCGGTCGCAGAAAAATGAACGGAGAGCAGACATCGAATAGGAGGACGCTGCAACCAATCACCTTACATCGCTCCGACTGGGTGGTGGATATAATTACGAAGGCAACGATCTACCCAATCTCACGGGCCCGCTGTCTGGAACTTATTATCGTACGCTTCGCGGCAGCTATGATGGCTGGAACACAATTGAAAGACTTGCCCGTTCCGCATGGCGGAGTAATGACTTTGTAACATGACCTCTAAATACAAATACCCATGGTTTCCGTCTTGTTCGCCCTGCCCAGTAACGGCGGGGGAAAGCACGTAGGTCGGCAAAGGCTGCTCAGGCTTCAAGCCTGAGCAGCGCGCGGCGGCTTAACAGAGGGGGCTAGCTTGCCTATGAAGGACTAGCCTCCGAGGTTTTGGCTTTGGCGTTGCCCAGCGGGTAACGCCAAAGCTTTATGTGGGGTGGAAGTTACCGAAGGCTGTGCATAACCACTAAGCCCGCACGTACATCAGGATTAGACCGAAGCTTTCCGAAAAATCCCCAGCGGCTTGCCCACAGGGAGAAACGTTCTCCCAAAGTGGATGTTCAGTATACTTGCCGCCGAACCATAGAAAGAAAGCAGCGAAATGCACAACTCCGCAATCCCTGAGAACCGATGGGTGGCGTGCGGCGCTATTTCAAAGGAGTTAAGCGCAAGACCGATAAAGAGAAAATCGATAAATATGAATATTACGAGCAAGACTTTGTTTGTTTCAACCGCAGCAACCGTCATGTACAGCGAAAAAATGAGGTACCCGATAAAAGCCATGCCCAATTGATGCGGGTCTATGTTTGACTGCAGCAGTTGACCATACGTACCGATGTTTGTCAGCCACGAAAACGCAACAGCAAGCCAAAAAAAACCATACGCACAGAACGCCGTTCCCCCAAAAACATTACACTTTTTGTAGTCAAGAATTCCGGCGATAAGCTGTGCAAAAGCGCCCAAAAAAATTGCCCAGGGAACCACATACGCAAACCCATGCGTCAGCTCCAGTTTTTGCGAAGAAGCCACCAACGTTACCATTGCCAGCCCAAACAGACCGAGGGCGGTGGGATCAGCGTGCTTTTGTTCGTTCATAGTATTCCTTCTTGATTGGTAAAAAATTGTTAACGTCACTATAGTAAAACTAACAAGATTGTTTTGTCAATGGAGAAATTTTTTTCAAGACATATTCAGCGCAACAGGAAAACCAATGCAACGCCCCAGCCTTACTCCTGTGCAGCATTCGTTGCCGAGAGCGAAGACAGTCGTGCCGCCATTTCCCTGCGAACCATCGCTCCGATCACCTCAGCCGGTGTCGTACGGTCTGCTTCAGCGCGGATGTGAATGTAGTTTGCGGCTACCGTGTCAAGACTTTCCAGCAAAAGCCGCTGGCGGGCAAACATACCGGGTCGTGAAAAATTTACTGTGGGGGTTTCCCGTGTCCACTTTTCATCCAATGCGGCGTATTCCTCGTCGGTTAATCTCGGCATAATTACTCCTGTAGCCCTAGTTTTTCAAGCCACTTCTTGCGGCACTCCATAGCATGAAACACCAAAGCTGTTTCATCCTCAAGCTCATGGTACATAACTTCCAAAAGCCTGTTGACGGCACGGTCAAATCCCACGACGATGCGGGTGGTCTCATCGTCTTCTTCGACAATGCCGTCAACCAGATAGTTGTTCAACACCCAACGAATATCTTCCTCGGCAAGCCCATGCCTGAACGCTGACGGAACGAATTCAACCCTCGGTAACATAATTCAAGTCTAGCACGCTCCAGCCCTGTTGACAAGGCTTACGCGTCCCCGGGAGTGGAAAAACAAGTTCCTAAACAAAACTTCATGTCTGTTGTACAACTTGCGTCTAGGTCAATTCTACTCTGTATGATAATAGGCAACGTTCCTTAGTTGCTACTATAATTACTACCTATGGAAGAGATTATTCTTGCATCTGCTTCTCTACAGCGCAGGGAATTCCTGCGGCTTTTGGGGTTGCCGTTTACCTGCGTTCCCTCTCCGTTGCAGGAGATTGTCGCCCCGCACGAGGATGCCCGCGCGGCGGCTGAACGTTTGGCTGTGCAGAAGGTGAACGCAGTTGTGCCACTCGCCGCACACGCGCGGTGGGTGTTTGCCGCCGATACGCTCGTTTCGCTCGGCGGGGAAATTTTTGGCAAGCCGGCGGATAGAAACGACGCTGCCCGGATGCTCCGCGCCCTTGGAGGCAGAACGCACGAGGTGGTTAGTGCGGCGGCGCTGTACAGCGGCGCGGCAAATGCCATCGACTGCCGCTCGGTTTCCAGCGCCGTTACGTTCGCGCCGCTTTCACCGGGGGAAATCGAGTGGTATCTTGACTCAGGCGAATGGCAGGGCGCGGCGGGCGCGTATAAGATTCAAGGACTCGCCTCTTGTTTCGTTGTTTCGATAACCGGCTCGTTTTCTTCGATAGTGGGCTTGCCATTGCGCGAGTTTTATGATATGTTACGAGATAATGGCTACCCGTATGGGGGCTAACAAACAGTGAGTGTTTGCAGAGCGAAACCTCACAAGGTGAAAACGTAGGTTTTCATCAATTTTCCATCGCCCAAGTGACGGGCGATGAGATATAGGGAAGGCGCCCGATCGTTGGAGATCGGGACAGGGAGGAGATTTTGGCAGTAGTTACCATGAAAAGCCTGCTTGAGTCAGGTGTGCATTTTGGGCATCAGGTAAAACGCTGGGATCCGCGAATGAAAAAGTTTATCTTCGCGGAACGAAATGGGATTCACATTATTGATCTGCAAAAAACCATTCAGGCGATCAAAGACGCCTACGAAGCGGTGCGAAAAGTTACCTTGTCCCAAAAGAAGATTCTCTTTGTGGGGACAAAGAAACAGGCTCAACAAGCTGTTCAAAAAGAAGCCGAACGTTGTGATTGTTATTACATCAACAGCCGCTGGCTTGGCGGAATGCTTACCAACTTTTTCACGATTAAAAAATCGCTGGTGCGCCTAAAAAAACTCGAAAAAATGGAAGTCGACGGGACGTTTGAAAACCTCACCAAAAAAGAAATCGCGTCTCTGGCGAAGGAGCGCTCCAAGCTCCAGAAAAACCTCGGCGGTATCAAGGAGATGAAAGAACTCCCCGGCGCGCTTTTTATCATCGACACGAGAAAAGAAGCAATTGCCGTTGCCGAAGCGCAGCGCATGGGCATTCCCATTATCGCGGTTGTGGACACGAACTGCAATCCCGATGGCATCACATACCCAATTCCCGGCAACGATGACGCAATCCGCGCGATTACGCTGTTTACCCAGATTGTCGCCAACGCGGTGGTCGAGGCGGACAATGAGGTTGGCTTGAAAATCATCGAAAACCTTGAAAGCGAGGACGAAGGGGTTGAGGGCGTTATGCCTGATGCGTCTATAAAGGAAGAAGATCAGGAGATCGACATTGCCTCGTACACGGGAGAGGCTCCTGCGGCGCAGGAAAGCGAAGTTGAAGCGGAGGATGATCTTCCGGTTGATATTGAGAAAGCTTACGGGGAAGACGCTTAACCTAACAACGAGATTCAAGGAGTATATATGTCTACGATAAGTGCCGGAGAGGTGAAAGCTCTCCGCGAGAAAACCGGAGCCGGTATTGTGGAGTGCAGAAACGCACTTGCGGAAACTAGCGGGGATGCGGTGGCGGCGGAGAAGTTGCTTAAAGAAAAGGGGCTTGCCGCCGTTGAAAAACGCGCTGGGCGGGCGACCAACGAGGGAAAGGTTTTTATAAAAATCGGGAATTCGGGCGGCGGGTCTGCTGCGGCGCTGGTAGAAATGGCGTCGGAGACGGACTTTGTGGCGAAGAACCCGGAATTTATCGCGCTGGGGCAGTCCCTGGCGGACAAGGTTCTGGCAAAGGGCATTTCCGAGCCAAACGATGAGCTGAACGGGATGGTTACGGAGCTGGCTGCCAAAATTCGGGAAAACATGAGCTTAAAGCGCGTAAAAACCGTAAAGGCCGCTGCCGGGCAGTACCTTACCAGCTACATTCACGGCGACGGGGCAATTGGCGTTGTGGTAAAGTTCGCCTCGGACAAGGGCGACATTTTTGCAAACGAAGACGTGAAGGCGTTTGCGTTCAATATTGCCCTCCATATTGCGGCGTTTAACCCGGTGTACCAGGATCAGAGCAAAGTTGATCAGGCGTGGCTGAAAGAGCAGCACGAGATTTTCCGCAAGCAGATGGAGCAAGACGAGGGAATGAAGGGCAAACCCGCCGGAGTGTTGGAAAATATTCTGAAGGGCAAGGTCAGCAAGTTCCTGAAAGAGATTTGCCTTATGGATCAGGGCTACGTCAAAGACGAAAAAATGACTGTCGCGCAGGCACTTGCGGATGCGGGCAAAAAGGCGGGGGCGAATCTCTCCATCGAAGAGTATGTCTATTTCAGAGTAGGCGAATAAGATGGACGAGACACTATCTCAGGCCGAACAGCGGATGGTTAAGTCTCTTGCAAGCCTCAAAGACGGTTTTGCCGCTTTGAGGACTGGCAGGGCTTCCGCTGCTCTGTTCGACAGGATCAAAGTCGACGCGTACGGGGATAAATCGCCGCTGAACCAGGTGGCGAATATTTCTATTCCCGAAGCGCGGCTTATCGTCATTCAGCCGTGGGACAAGGCGCTCATCGGGGAGATCGAGAAAGCCATTCGCACGTCAGAACTATCCCTGAACCCGTCGAACGACGGCAAGGTGATTCGCATTTCCATCCCGCCGCTAACGGGGGAACGGCGCAAGGAACTCGCCAAGCAGGCGAAAGCCCACGCCGAGCAGAGCCGCGTTGCAATTCGGAATATACGGCGAGACGGCAACGAAGAACTGAAGAAACTCCTGAAAGACAGTAAAATTACCGAGGATCAGGAAAGCAAATCCAGCGAAGAACTGCAAAAACTTACCGATAGTTTTATCAGCAAAGTTAATCAGGCGCTGGAAGAGAAGGAAAAGGAGATTATGGAGGTTTGACAGAGCAGACGGAACTTCGGCACATCGGTATTATTATGGACGGGAACGGCCGCTGGGCAAAACAGCGCGGGCAGCTTCGCACGCAGGGGCATCTTGAGGGAATCAAGGCTGCCAAGCGCGTTGTGAAAGCGGCGAGCGATTTGGGTGTTCCGTACCTTACTTTGTATACGTTTTCCACCGAAAACTGGAAACGTGCCGAAGAAGAAGTTGGCTTTGTTATGGGGCTTGTGAAAAAACACCTGCGGGGCGAACTGGATTTTTACCGGGAAAACGGGATTCGGGTGCGCCACGCGGGAAGCCGCGAAGGGTTGCCCTCCGATATACTTGACGAACTTGACGGTGTGTGTGCAGACACGGAGGGCTTTACCGGACTTCAGGTAATTATCGCCCTGAACTACGGCGGTCGAGACGAGATTGTCCGCGCGGTGCGAAAACTTTCCGCGGCGGGGAAGGCGGTAACAGAGGCGAACATCGCCCTGTATCTAGATAACCCGGATGTTCCCGAACCGGATTTGATCATTAGAACCGCCGGGGAGTTTCGGACGAGTAATTTTCTTCTGTGGGGGGGAGCGTATGCCGAATACTATATTTCTGACAAGATGTGGCCTGACTGGGCGGAAGATGACCTTGCACAAGCGGTACGAGATTACCGCAGCCGCCAGCGGCGCTTTGGAGACGCAAAGTAAGCGATAGTATGAGTAAACTTTTCAAGCGTTTAATAGTCTTTTTTGTAGGTACGCCCGCGCTTCTTTCGATTGTGTTGTTTCTCCCGTATTATAACCATCTGGCGTTAAACCTGGTTACCATTGCCTTTTCTATTCTCGGAGCGCTTGAGTTTCGCGCGATTTTGGCGCACAAAAATCTGAACATTTCCGTGCCGCACACGATTGCACTGGGCGCTTTAAGCCCCGTTGCGTGGACTATCGCGGTAACGTTTGGGATTACCAACCGGCACCTTGCTCCGTGTATTTTTATTGCTGGCGGTCTGTGGCTGCTGATTTCCAGAGTTTTTTCCTCGCAGGAAAAACTCGACGGGTATATCTCCCGCATTACCGCAGGTTTTTCGGTGATGGTGTACCCCGGTCTTTTTATGGCGTGGATTGTCAAGATGACGCAATTCAACAATGCGGGTTTTGTCATCCTTATCTATTTTCTCATTGTGCTTCTGAACGATTCGTTTGCGTGGGTGTTTGGGGTGCTTTTTGGGAAAAACAATCGCGGCTTTGTTGCCGCCAGCCCAAACAAAAGCCTTTCCGGGTTTGCTGGCGGGCTTTTGATGTCCATTGCAATAGGAATTGGTGCGGTTGCCCTGCTCCCCAGCTTGTTTACGTCTGCGGTGATGCCTTCGGCTTTCGCCGGAGCCGTTTTGGGGTTTGTGTCCGGCGTTGCCGCAACGCTGGGCGATCTGTGCGAGTCGGCGATAAAGCGGAGCGCGGGTGTGAAAGATTCAGGTACGTTAATTTTGGGGCGCGGCGGTGCACTTGATTCTATCGATTCTCTGGCGTTTGCCGCTCCAGTATACTACATGCTGTATAATTTACTTTTCGTAGTATAAAATAATATAACAATGAGAAAACGAGTTGCCGTTTTAGGCGCTACTGGCTCTATCGGGAAAAGCACTCTCGATGTACTACGAAGTGCTCCCGATCTATTCCAGCCAGTGTTGTTCAGCGCCCGCACAAGCTGTGAAGAACTTCTGCGCCTGAAAGAAGAGTTTCCCGGTGCGATCACCGCCCTTTCCGGTGAAGGGCAGGCGGGCTCACCGCTTGATACCGCGCCCGCTGGTATCGACTTCACCGGAAGCGCGGGGCTTTTAGACGCGATTGCCGCCGCCGGGGCGGACATTTGCCTGAACGGAATTGCCGGTTCTGCCGGGCTTGTGCCTTCCTGCGCCGCACTCAACGCGGGCTGCGATCTGGCGCTTGCAAACAAGGAAACGGTTGTGATGGCGGGACCGCTCGTTTTCGCACTTGCGGCGGAGAAACAGCGCCGCATTATTCCTGTGGATTCCGAACATTCGGCGATTTTTAAACTCATCGAGGCGCACGGCGCAGACAACATCAGTGAAGTTATCCTTACCGCTTCAGGCGGGCCGTTTCGGGAATATACCCAAGAGATGCTGTCCGGAGTAACGCCTGGGCAGGCGCTTGTTCATCCGACGTGGAGCATGGGGCCGAAAATCACGGTGGATTCTGCAACCCTTGCAAACAAGGGGCTTGAAGTGATCGAGGCGGCGCGCCTATTTGGGCTGCCGCTTGAAACGATTAAGGTTGTCGTTCACCCGCAAAGTGTCGTTCATTCGATGGTGCGCCTGAAAAACGGCGCGGTGTACGCCCAAATGTCAAAGCCCGATATGCGTCTGCCCATCCACGATGCGCTTGCGTGGCCGGATACGCCTCCTTCGCCGTTCGGCGTGCTGGATTTTGACGGCCTTACGCTGACCTTTGAGACGTGCGCCGCCGGCCGCTTCCCGATGCTCGATTTGGCGTACGAAGCCCTTGCTGGGGGAGCGCTCCTTCCGGCGGTTTACAACGCCGCCAACGAAGTCGCTGTTGATCTTTTTTTGAAAAACCAGATTAATTTTCTTGAAATCCCCCGTATTGTCGGGTATGTTATAAGAGATAGTCGTGCTAAAGTTGATGAGATGTTAACTATTGAAAATGTGCTTGCACAGGATGCTTGTGCGCGGGAACTAGTAGCTACAAAAGTTAATGGGAGTTTGAAATGTTGATTTTTAGAATATTGCTGGGGCTTTTTGGACTTGGCGTTGTTGTTTTTGTCCACGAGCTTGGACATTTTATTGCCGCCCGCCTTATGGGAATAAAAGTAGAAGCGTTTTCCATTGGCTGGGGCAAAGCTATTTTGAAAAAGAAGATCGGCGAGGTCGAGTACCGCTTGGGGGCATTTCCCATTGGCGGCTACTGCAAAATGAAGGGGCAGTCGGATTTTGATATGTCAGGCGGGAAAAACAATCACGGCTCATCAGCCGAACCCGCCGAGAAGGGGAGTTTTTTCGCCGCGCATCCGTTCCGCCGCATTGTCGCGTGCGCCGGAGGCCCCCTTTTCAACCTGCTGTTCGCCGTGCTGGTGCTTTCGGTGATTTGGGGCGCGGGGTTTGAAGTAAACACGCTCAGCAACCGCATCATCCTCGTTTCGGATATTCAGCCCGGAACGGTCAACCCCGCTGACGATGCAGGGCTTCAAACTGGCGACCGGATTGTGAACATACGCGGGCGCGAAACGGAAACCTTCAACGATATTCAGGGGATTATCTCCGTTCACCCAGAAGAAGAATTGCCCATACAAGTGCAGCGCAATGGCGAAACGCTTGACCTGACGGTGCGCCCCGCGTTGGATAAAAGTACCGGAGCTGGAAGGATCGGCATTTTCTTTTGGACTGATCCCATTATCGAGCAGGTTGCCGAAGGGAGCGCCGCTGAGATCGCGGGGCTGAAAAGCGGCGACACAATTCTCAGCGTTAACGGCGAGGCGCTGCCACACACGATGGCGCTGGCGGCTATTCTCGAAGAACGGCCGTCTGTGCTGGAAGTCTCGTACCTCCGCGAAGGCGTAACGTCGACCGCGACACTCCTGCCGATTTTTGCCGCCGACGGCGCACCTGCCAATCTCGGTATAGCATGGCAAGCGGTGCGTTATGAGAACCCGCGTTTGTCTCCCCCCGTTGCTGTTGCGCGCGGAGCTGTCGAAACGTGGCGAATCTTTGTGATTTCCGTCCGCAGCCTTTCGTTGCTGTTTCGGGGCGTTGATTTAACCAAAGCTGTTTCCGGCCCGATACGCATCACCTATATGGTAGGCGATGTTGCCGCCACAGGCTTTACCCACAGTTTTATTGCTGGTTTAAGCTCGATGGTCAACTTCTTGGCGCTTATCTCTATCGCGCTGTGCATTATGAACCTCCTGCCTTTGCCCGTTCTTGACGGCGGAATGATTCTCCTTTTCCTTGTTGAGGCAATTCGCAAAAAGCCGCCTCACCCGCGCTTTGTTTCTGCCTTTCAGATGGTTGGCGTGGTTTTGATTGCCGGTCTTATGATCTTTGCGATTTTTGGGGATATTTTGTACCTTGCAAACCGCTGAAATCCGGCGATACGATGAATGAGGGAGGTTGGTTCCATGCAGCAGAAAATTACCTGCTATTGCGATAATGTTTTTGAGGTTGATGTTCCGCGCGAGATCAACCTCGACAGCAATAGCGAATACTTTGACCAGATACAGAACGGAACTTTTTTGAACTTCACGTGTCAGGCGTGCAAGAAAAACCATAAGCCGGAATTTCCCCTTGTGGTTTTTTGGCCGTCTCGAAAGTTGTGCATTGAGGTTTTGTCCGAACTGCAACGGGGCGAGTTTTACCGGAGAAAAACTGCGCCTGAATTAACGGGCGATTATGACCTGCAAAATCTTGATATTCAGACCTTCGATATTCAAACGCTCATTGGCTATCCTGAACTGGCAGACAGGCTTGCGGTGCTTAAAAGTGGCTTTGAGCCAGCGGCGGTGGAAGCTATCAAATATTTTCTGCACCTGAAAGCTGAGGAGCAGTATCCCGACGAAGAAATCGATATATGGTATCACTACGAAACTGGCGGCGCGGCTGATAACTTTCTGCACTTCCATATCCATGGGCTGCGAAAAAACGAGGTTGCCGCCGCCAAGATTCCCCGTTCAGTGTATGAGAAAACGCTGTCCGACTACAAAAACAATCCCAAAAGCGACAGGTTTAGCGCGTTGAAAGTTCTCGGGTATCTTTCCGTGAAAAATATGATGCGCTCAGATACTCGAACAAAAACCTGACGGAGTGTTAGCCAGAGGTTGTAATGGTAAAGAAGTTAGGCGGCATTGTGCTTGCCGTTGCAGCGTGCCTTATTTTCACCCCTGCGTTGTCTGCCCTCAGCAGCGGGCATCGGGGAGCGGTAACGGCGTTGTTCCATGACGGCGAAGGGAATATTTTCAGCGCGGGGGAAGACGGCTTTTTGGGCTTGTGGGACAATGATGCCGCACAGGATCGAATCCAGATAAGCCGCGGCGCGATACTGTCCGTTGCGGTACGCCCCGGTACAACGCAGATTGCCGTTGTCGAACGCGGCGACTCCGTGCGCGGCGACTTCGGTCACTATCACGTTTCCGCGTGGGATTACCGCACAAAGGCGCGCTTGTTCACCCTGCATTTTCCTGATGCAGCCCCCTTTATCAATTACTCGGCGGCTGGCGGCTTTTTGATCGTTGCCCCCGGTGGTCTGAACGAAGGCGTTATGTTTATCGACCCGGAAACGGGGGAAGTTCTCGAATTGCACGAGGAAATCTCCGACTCCGTTACCTTCGCCGCTACAAACATCTCCGAACGGGTGATGATTTGCTACACAACTTCGGGCTTTTTTTTATTCTGGGATATAGAAAACGGCGAAGAGATTTACTATTTTGAAGCGCCCGCGAACATCCGCTCTGTGGCTCTTTTTGGCGGCAACCGTTTTATCGGCGGTTTTGACGATCTGGGGCTTTTGGTTCTTGATGCGGCCAGCGGTGAGATTCTTGCCCGCGATACTTCGATACGGCACGGCAGTATTTTCCTCAGCGATTCCGAGGCGGCGGCGGGCTTTGCCCGTTTTTACGTTCTTTCCACCGATGAGGAAGTTGCAGATGAACAGCAACTCGATGAATTCGATGATCGGCTCGCTGAACTCGATGAGTTTGGTAAACTCGCCGATGGCGGCGCCGATGCGGTTTACCATCTGGAAATAAACCCCGAACGCGGCTTGACTATTCTGAGCCAACTTTCTGTGCCGTATGAGGCAGGCACGGCACGCGCCGCCATCGCCGGAAATGACGGCAGCATTGTACTGGGTACGGCGGCGGGAATTCTGTGGCATGTACACGAAAGCGGCGCATGGGCAATGAGCGCCGAACGTTCGCGGCATATTCTTTACACCGCCGTTTCCGCGCAAGCCGTTGCCTTCCTCTGCGAAGATGGCGCATTGGGATTTATCTCGCTTGATTTTTCCCTGCTCGATGACGGAGAGCTTGTAACCTTGCAGGATGCCGGGGAGTACACCCGTATTGCCGCAGATTCGGCTGCGGAAGAAGCGGCGGATGCCGCGTTTTTGTTGTGGCATTTGGGCGCAGGAGCTTTGCCCCCCGTGCTGAAAACCCTTTCGGGAAATCCCGCAGATGGCGAGACGGAGGCGGATGTGCCGCTGCACTTGCCCGCACGTTTTCCCCTGCGAGCGGCGAGCGTTTCAGGCGGCAGTGTTCTCTTTTTGAGTACAACGGGCGCTCTTTCGGTGTTTGACCGGAAAAGCGGCGCGGTGCGGTTTTCCCACTCCGTTCCCGCCGCGATGGACGCGGCGTTTATCGATGAGGATACGGTTATCTTTGCCAGAAGTGCCGCCGCCGGAAGTACGCCCTTTTTGATGATAAACATTTCCACCGGCGAAACGGTTCCGCTGGCGTTCCCCGCCGCAATCGGAACGCAGGTGTACCATACTTCCAGCGGTGGTACGAGCCACACTTCCAGCGGGGCAGTTTACGGAATAGTGGTGAATAGCCACGCCGGAGGGGATTTGCAGACTTCTATCATACGGCTTGACACATCCGCCCCGTGGCAATCAGAAACGCTTGCCCACTACATCGGAGACGACCCGTATGTGTCAATGGCGGAGTCGGGGGGGAACTTTGCATTTACCCTGGGCGATACAGGGGCAAGCGGGGCTGTCGTTTTTCACCGGGGGAAAACGCCCGACGAACTGCAACCCAGCGAGGAAATTGCCGCCTTTGAGCGGGGCAGGGGGCTTCCGGTGCATATCGCGGATGGCGGGCGCTGGTTTGTTGTTCTTGACGGAGACGGCGCCATCAACTGGCACGACAACCAAACCGGAAGCCTTCAGGCGATTTTCCGGCTTACACCTGAGCGCTGGGTTCTGGAGAGAAACGGCGAAGTTATCGGCGGGGAGATTTTCTATGAAAGATAATATGGTGTAATTGGGACAATGAAAAATCTCATCGATATTTTTTAAGTTGTATAAAAATTGGATTTTCTTTTCATATTTGGAAGTTTTCTCAAAAGTTTCTATTGACAAATAAGAAAAATATGATACCATTGTTAGGAAACTTTATTACTTATTATTTATTAAGAATATCAAGGTTAAGGATATCAAGGAGAAAATTATGAAGAAAGTGTTAATGATGGCTTGTATCGGCCTCGTTGTTGCCGGGGCGTTTACCTCGTGCGAAGGGCGAAAGCAGAGCGGCACTGTCCGGCTCAGGTTCGCCAATGTTACTACGGAGGCAGGTATACTTGCCGGGGAAGAGTTTATCCGCATCGCGCAGGAAGCGTCCGGCGGAACGCTGGTTATCGACCATTTCCCCCGCAACCAGCTGGGCAACGATGTCGCTCAAGTTGAAAACACAGTTGTCGGCGATATAGACATAGCGGTCAGTTCGACAAGCTCCATTGCCGAGCTTTTCCGCGACCTTTTCCTGTTTGATATGCCGTTCCTGTTTACAGACCACGAACACGCCCACAGAATGCTCGATGGCGAAGCGACACGGCGTCTGTTGGATGGCATGGAGCGCATCGGGTTGAAGGGCATTGCGATGTGGGAAAACGGTTTCCGCAATTTCACCAACGACAAAGTTGCCGTGCGCGTTCCCGCCGATGTCAGGGGAATGACAGTCCGCACGATGGTGAACCCGCTGCACCTTTCGGCGTGGCAGCTTTTCGGCGCGAACCCCACACCGATGGCGTTTGGCGAGCTTTTTACCGCGCTCCAGCAGAGCACGGTTGACGCGCAGGAAAACCCGCTCGGCATTATCGATGCGAACAACTTCCAGTCGGTGCAAAGGTACATCTCGTTGACCCAGCACGTGTATACTCCGTTTATCGTTGTAATGAACTTGAAAAAATACAATTCGCTGACCGACCAGCAACGCGCGGCGATTGATCGTGCGGCGCGTGAATCGACAATTTTCCAGCGCGAAAGGGCGCTGGAAGATGAGATTGCCATTCGGGAAAAGTTTATGAGCGAGGGTGTTAACGTTGTTGAGTTGACACCCGCCGAGAAAACCCAGTGGCGTAATCTCATCATAAACAGCGAACTGATTAATATGGTGCGCGACAGGATGGATAATCCCCAACTGCTTGATGCGTTTATCGATTAACAACCATGAGCGATACAACGAAAAATAAAGCGCTGAAGGCACTGCAGTGGCTTGATCTGAACGCTGAGATTACCATAAACATTTTTCTTATGTCGTTTATGGTAATTATTCTTTTTATACAAGTCATTATGCGCCGCGTGTTTAACAACTCGCTGTTCTGGTCGGAGGAGCTTGCCCGGTATATGTTCATCTGGCTGGTTTATCTTGGGATCAGCCACGGCGCGCGGCTGAGAAAGCACA
>WQZT01000016.1 GCA_009780595.1 Treponema sp.
ATGATTCTTATCGGGATTTTGATGCCACGGCCGTCCGGCGAACCGATGGCGACGGGCGTTGACCGGTCAAGCCGCCGCGCGATCGAGCTTGCGCGCGTTTTTGGAAAGCTGTTCGCGCTGTACATCTGCTGCGTGATCGCGGTGAGCGTTTCAGGCGGCATAATATCGGTGGTGATTTTCGGCGACGAGCCGCCCGCGCCGGGGCTTGCCCTGGCGATCGACGTTATTTTCCAGGGGCTTTTGGGAATCAACATCCCCTCGATTCCGGCGGCGATCCTCGCGCGCGTCCAAATCAACCTCGCCGACAGGTTCCTGGTGATCTTCCTCGGCTACGCCCTTTCGCTTCTGTACCGGAAGTGGCTGGTTAAAATCTCCCCTTGAATATATCCTAAACGTGTGATACCTTGACAAAAGTGATAAATCTGCCGATGAAATAAAGAGAGGGGTTTCTGGGGCATGACCGAAGTACTTTCGCAGGATGAAATTGACCAACTACTCACCGCGATTAACGCTGGAGATACCGAACCTGACGAGATACGCCCGGTTGCAGATACCCGCAAAATCAAGATATATGACTTCAAGCGTCCGGACAAGTTTTCCAAAGAGCAAATCCGAACTATCTCGATGATGCACGAAACCTTCGCGCGCCTGACAACGACAAGCCTGTCCGCACAGCTCCGCTCGATGGTTCACGTTCACGTCGCATCGGTAGACCAGCTCACGTATGAAGAGTTTATCCGCTCCATTCCAACGCCGACAACGCTGGCGGTTATCAATATGGATCCGCTCAAAGGCAACGCTATTTTAGAGATAGACCCGGCGGTAACGTTTTCTATCATCGACCGCCTGTTTGGCGGCACGGGCGAAGGCGCGAAAATCACGCACGAACTCACCGACATCGAATCATCGGTAATGGAAGGAATTATCGTTCGTATTCTGGGTAATATGCGGGAAGCGTGGACTCAGGTTATCGACCTGCGCCCGCGCCTTGGGCAAATCGACACCAACCCGCAGTTCGCCCAAATTGTCCCGCCGACGGACATGGTTGTACTGGTAACACTGGAAACCAAAGTCGGCGATGTTGAAGGAATGATAAACTTTTGTATCCCGTACCTGACGATAGAGCCGATTATCGGCAAGCTTTCCACGCAGTTCTGGTTTTCTGCGGTGCACAGGAGCGCGACAACGGAGAACCTGACTGTATTAAAGGAGAAGCTTTCAACTGTCGATGTTAATGTAGTAGCTGAAATTGGGAAAATCAATATTCCTGTTCGGGAAGTTCTTTCGTTGCAAGTCGGGGATATTGTGCAGCTGTACAACACGAGGGTTGGCGATCCGTATTCCCTGAATATCGGGAATAAGACGAAGTTTTTGTGCCGCCCCGGCGTTATCGGTAAAAAGATAGCGGTGCAGGTTATCAAAAAAGTTGCCGAGATCGAGCAGGAGAAGTTTGAAGAGTTGGGAGCTGAGGGGGAGGAATTACTATGAGCGATGGCGCTCTTTCGCAAGATGAAATAGATGCACTGTTAGCGGGTGTAGACTCAGCGGGTTTGGGAAGTTCTGGTGCTGCCGCTGCTGGAGCGCCGTCCGGTGGTTCTTCCGATGAGGAGCGCAAGGTATTTCAGGCGTTCCTCGCTTCCAATATCGGAGTGCAGTCATCCAATCTGTCGATGCTCACTGGAGCAACGGTAATCCTCAAAGACCCGCAAGCGTCTTTTACCAACCGCGATGCGTTTTTGGGGCAGCTCCCTGAAACGGTAACGGTGGTCAAAGCGGATTTTAGTTCCGGCTTTCCCGGCGAACATCTTTTTATTCTGCCGGAAGAGACGGCGAAAAGTATCGCCGGGCTCATGAATAAAGAAGAAAACATCGAGATGGACGAGATGGCGATGTCGGTTATCGGTGAAGCGGTTTCCCAACTCGTTGGCACGCAAATTACCGATTTGACGAAAAAGACTAACAACAAATCCATCGCGGCTATCGCGCCGGAAGCTGTCAATATAAAGAAAGCTGTTGCCGCTCTCCCCGCTGGAGATTTTCTGTGCGCCCTGTATCCGCTCGATCTGGGAGACGGAAAGTCTCACCAGTATTGGGAAGTCTACGGCGGCGGTGTTACCAGCGATATTGCCAAAGCGCTCAACGGCGGCGGCTCGTCCCCCGCGCAGGGAATGAATGGTATGGGTATGCCCGGAATGCAAATGCCAGGCATGAACGGTATGCAAATGCCGGGAATGAACGGAATGTCAATGCAGGGTATGCCAGGGATGCAAATGCCGGGTATGGGTATGCCGATGGGTGGCGGGATGCCGGGAATGGGAATGCCTTCTAACGTACAGGCGGTTCAGTTCCCCAATTTGATGCACCGCGGCACACAGCAGGAAATGGGAAATATCGGCCTTATCATGGACGTCTATATGGAGATGACCGTTGAGTTAGGCCGCACACGTAAACTAATCAAAGAAATTCTTGGGATGGGCGAAGGCACGATCATCGAGCTAGACAAACTCGCGGGCGAACCTGTTGATATTCTGGTGAACCATAAACTTATCGCGAAGGGAGAAGTTGTCGTTATCGATGAAAACTTCGGTGTCCGCGTTACAGAAATTGTTTCCCCGATGGAACGGCTCAGCGATCTTGGCTAGCCGCCATGTGCACGAGGGCTCTATTTCCATGAAAAAAACATGTGCCGTGTGCGCTCTGTTCGCGGCGGCTTTTTTTACCGTGTCCGTTGTTATCTCGTGCAAATCTGTACCGCTACCGGAGCCGCCTGAAGTTTCCGTCTGCTCGCCAGAGGCGGAGCCGTTCGAGCCGAATGAATTTGAACTGCGTGTATTTGAACTGACCAACGTTGAACGCTCCCGCCAGCGTCTGCCGCCGTTTGAATGGAACAACGCGGCATCGTGCGTTGCCCGCCAGCACAGCATTGATATGCAAAGCAACGATTTTATGCGCCAGCGCGGTTCTGACGGCTCGGACTCAATGCAGCGGCTGGAGCGCGCCGGAATTGGCAACATCAGGCGGCGGGAAACAAATATTGCCGGAGGTTGGCTCACGCCAGAAGAGGTTGTTGCCGCGTGGATGGAATCACCCATACACAAGCCGAACATCCTCAGCCGCGAATTCACCCACGTCGGCGTTGGTTTTTTCCCGCGCCCCGATGACTCCGAATCCCGCTATGCAACGTACTGGACGCAAGAGTTTCTTGCCTTTGACTGAGCAACAGCTCCGCGCGTAACCCCTAAATCACCGTTCCCGGATACAGCACCGCATTTTTCGGAATTACGATTATCCCGTCTATAATATGGTAGTTTCCGTAGTGGCCGTCAGTCCGCGTGATGTTGTCGTCAATCCCGATACGGCAGCCTTCGCCAATGCAAGCGTTCTTGTCGATGATCGCCCGCTTGACCAGAACTCCCTTGCCGATACCCACGTTGGGAATCCGCGCCTCGGCGTTCTTGTGCTTGCGCGCTTCGGATTCGTAGAAGTCCGCGCCCATACAGATAACGCCGTTCAGGCTGCAACCGGTTTCGATGATTGTCCTGACCCCGACAATGGAATCCGTAATCGACGCATTGGTGATAATGCAACCCTCCGCCGCAATCGACTGGCTCATATTGCTAAAGTTCATTTTTGACGGCGGCAAGCACCTGAAGTGCGTGTAAATCGGATGCATCTCATCGTAAAAATCGAAACGCGGGCGCAGCGCAGTAAGATCGAGGTTCGCCTCGTAAAAATTCTTGATCGTTCCGATGTCTTCCCAGTAACCGTCAAAAGCATAAGCGTTCACCTTCAGGCGCTTAATGCCCTGCGGGATAACTTCCTTGCCAAAATCGGTGAGTTCGTTATCAAGGCAGGATTCCATCGTAGAGGCGTTGAAAATGTAGATGCCCATCGATGCCAAATATTCATCGCCTTTGTTTTTATCTTTTTTAAGATCCGTAGGGATTTTATAATCGGAAATATCTTTGGTGGGGCCGGGTTTTTCCAGAAACTCGGTGATGGCGTTACTCTTGTCGGCCTTGAGTATTCCAAGCTGGCTTGCGTTCTCCCGCTCAACCGGCGTACAGGCAATCGTTATCTCCGCCCCGGACTCTTTGTGCTTGCGGAGCAAATCCCGCAAATCCATCCGGTACAACTGGTCGCCTGAAAGTATCAGGTAGTACGAAGGTTTCTGCGTTCTGAAGTGAACAAGATTTTTTCGCACCGCGTCAGCCGTTCCCTCGAACCAGCCGGAATGCTCAAACGTCTGCTCAGCGGCAAGGATTTCAACAAACCCGCCGGAGAACGAATCAAACGCATACGTTTGCGAAAGGTGCAGGTGCAGCGATGCTGAATTGAACTGGGTGAGAATGTAGATTTGTTTGAGGTTTGCGTTGATGCAATTTGAAATGGGAATATCCACAAGCCGATATTTTCCCCCAAATGGAACGGCAGGTTTAGCCCGCTCTTTGGTTAAAGGAAACAGCCGCGTGCCTTTCCCGCCTCCCAAAACGATAGACAAAACTTCGATCATATTCTGCCTCCTTACAACAGTATACTTTTTTTACATATATGCGATAGTATAATTATAGAGCTATTTTCCAAGTCTGTCGATAGATAAATATAAAAAAACCCCGCCCTGAATGACGGGGTAGTAAATCCGCTCTGGAGAACTGCACTACACCTTGAACTGCGACACCGCGCGCACGAGCACCGAGATGTTCTCGCGGTTTCTACCGCTTAGTTCGTTCACGCTGATAACAGCCCTGTTCACTTCTTCCGCGCCGACTGCCATTTCGTTAATCCCGTTGCTTATTTCCTGCGTTACCATTTCAAGGTTGCGGCTCTCTTGAATAACCTCTTTGCTCCCTTCAAGCATCTGCTGCGAGCCGCCTTTTACCTGCCGGGTTATTTCGCTCACCTGCGTGGACGCTTGCAAAACCTGGCGGCTGCCCTCGCCCTGCTCCTCCATCGCGCCGCGAATAACCTCTTCCTTGTCTGCCACCGTTCGTACACCGTTGTCTATCGCCTCAAAGTTTTTAATCGCGCTGTCGGCGGAGCGCGTGATTTTATCAATCGACTCTTTAATTTTTTTCAGCACAATCCCGATTGTTTTTGACTGGTTGCTCGAAGATTCCGCCAGCTTGCGTATCTCGCTGGCGACAACCGCAAAGCCCTTTCCCGCCTCGCCCGCGTGCGCCGCTTCAATTGCCGCGTTCATCGAAAGCAGGTTCGTCTGGCTGGCGATGTTTTCCATCACTGTGTTTATTTCCAAAAGCCCGGCGGACTCACGCGCAATTTCCTTAATGTCAGAGACAACTCCCTGCAAACTGGAACGCCCGTTCTCCGAAGACTCCTGCAATTCCCGTACACTGTCAGCGTTGTTGACCAGCGTTTCGGTAACCGAGCGAATGTTCGCCAGCATTTCCTCAATCGCCTGAGACGCTTGTAAAACCGCGTCAGTCTGTTGATCGACCTGCCCGCTTAACTTGTCGATGTTCCCCGTAACCAGCTCCATCGTGGCATTTGTCTGGTTGACGCTTGCGCTTTGGTTTGTAACCCTGCTCTTGATATTCTGAATGTTCGAGGCAATCAAATTCACCGCCACCGCCGTCTCCGTCATATTGCTTGCAAGGTCGTTGCCGATGTTGGCAAGCGCCCCTGCCTGATCTTTAATCGACACAACAAGCTTCCTGATTTTGCCGATTGTCTGGTTGAAGTATTTTGCTGCATCGGCAATTTCATCGCTGCCAGTTTCGGGGAGCATAACAGTCAAATCGCCATCGCCGTTTGCAATTTCGTTGAGCGTTTTTGCCATAACCGTAATGGGGCGCGAAACACGCTTCAAGACCAACAGCAGCGCAATAACGCCGGATGCCGCAAGGAGCGCAAGCGTGAGAATTCCCAGCCGGAGCAAGAGGCTGTACAGATCGGCAAGTTCGATTGATGTTGGAACAGTAGAAACAAGAATCCAGTCAGTACCGGGAACGCTACGGGAAAATATTGATATGCCACCGCGGGCATTGTAAAATTCTTCACCTGAAAGAATATTATTTCGGTATGCACTAAACCGTGGATCGCTAAAAAAGTTATCGCGCAGAATTGCGTTTTCATTAGAATGAGTAATAAAAACCCCGTCTTTGGTAATAACGTGCATCTCCTGCCCAAGCGCACGAATCTCTTGTGCAACCAATCCTTTCAAAAAGTCGAGCCGTATGTCAGCGGCAATAACACCGAGCCCTCTATTGTTGTCATCTTGTACAAGCTTTGAAACAGTTACGACAAGGGCTTTGGTATTGGCATCGATATCCGGTTCGGCAAAAGCAATTCCCTGCGGATTTTGCAACGCCGCGATAAACCAACCCCGCGATGTATTGTCCCAATCGGAATCCGGTATCCACTGATCGCTAAAAACTGCAAAACCTGACGGCTGCCACCATTGGGTAAGGCTGGTAACATAGAGAGCTTCTACATCCGGCACCAGTTCTTTGTTGCGTATCAGCAAACTCTCCAAGCCGTCAAGATCGAACGCTCCGCCGTGCGGCACAAAGAACGGCACGGCAGTCCCGCTGAATATAACAAGCCTGTCCCACTCAATAAAATAGTCCCGTATCTGAGCGGTGAGTCCCGAAAAATTAACACGCGATCTGGTGATTTCTCTTTCGATATAATAATTTTTAATTACGGAAGCAAATGTAATGGAAACAACCAGTGTGGTTACTGCGGTAATAACGATGCAAAGCAATGTAAACTTCGCGGTGATGGAAAATCTTTTTATCATCAAATAACCTCTTATTTATTTTTATTGCTACCTGCAATTGTACCCCCGTTATAAATTTCTGTCTACAAAAATTTTATTTTTTTATACTCATTTTATACTTACTTCTCTTCCCGATTGGCAGCGCTCATTACAGGGTTCATTGACAATTGTTTTCAATAATGTTACTTTTCAAAGGAACGAATTCAGGAAGGAGTTTCTATGGAAAGAGAAAGACTGGGATCAAGGCTTGGATTTATTTTCATGTCTGCATCGTGCGCCATTGGGCTGGGAAATGTGTGGCGGTTTCCACATCTTGCAGGATCATACGGCGGTGGCTTTTTTCTTTTAATTTTCATCGCGTGCCTTTTACTGCTGTCGTTGCCGATTTTGGCAGTGGAGTTTGCAGTTGGCAGAGCAAGCCAGCGATCAATTGCCCGTTCCTTTCACCAGCTGCAGCCACAAGGGACAAAGTGGTCGCTTATGGGTTATGTGGGCATGGCGGGCAATTACATTCTGATGATGTTTTACACAACTATTTCCGGTTGGATGATCAACTATTTTTTCCGCCTCGCGCGCGGCGATTTTTCCGGCGCGACGCCCGATCAGGTCGGGCAAACATTTGGCTCGATGCTTGCAAGCCCCTTCCAAAATGTCGGGTGGATGGTGGTGATGGTGGTGGCAGGCTTTCTTGTATGCGCGCTGGGGTTGCGTAACAGCGTTGAGCGCGTTACTAAAATAATGATGTCCGGCTTGCTGGTGATTTTGCTCGTTCTCACTGTGAACGGTCTGACGCTTTCAGGCGCGCGGGAAGGGCTTGCGTTCTTGTTTGTGCCGCGCCTTGACATCCTCAACGAATACAGCCTTTTCAAAATCATTTCCGAAGCGATGGGGCAAGCGTTCTTTACGGTTTCTGTCGGCATGGGTTCGATGGCGATCTTCGGAAGCTACATCGGCAAAGACCGCCGCCTTTTGGGGGAAAGCATCAATGTCGGGCTTTTGGATATGACGGTATCGCTGCTTTCCGGCATCGTGGTGTTCACCGCCGTCTTTACGTTTGCACCGGGCAGCGTCGCCGCCGGACCGGGTCTTGTCTTCGTCACCCTGCCGAACGTTTTTGCAGCAATGCCGCTCGGCCGTTTCTGGGGCGCACTGTTCTTCCTGTTTATCACCTTCGCCGCGTTCACCACCGTCATTGCCGTTTTCGAAAACCTTATCAGCTGCTTTACCGACATCACCGGCTGGTCGCGCAAAAAGGCGGCACTTGCCAATATCCCCATCGTCATTGCCGGATCGCTGCCGGTGGCGCTTGGCTTTAACGTGCTGTCCGGCGTTCAGCCGATGGGCGAAGGTTCAGGTTTCCTTGACCTGTACGACTTTGCGCTATCCAACAACATCCTGCCGCTCGGCGCGCTTGTGTACGTGCTGTTCTGCATGACGAAACTCGGCTGGGGTTACCAAAACTTTATGACGGAAGTCAACGAAGGCAAAGGCCTGAGATTCCCCTCAAACCTGAAGTGGTACTTTACCTTTATCATCCCGGCGGTGATTTTGTTCGTGCTTACCATGAGCTATATTGATAAGTTCGCCGGGTAAGTTTACTACAGCAGACCTTACTAACTGCAACCCGCCGCCGCTTTGTTTGCGGTTGGCGGGTTTTGTTGCAAATTGGTAGCTAAATTATATAGAAGATAATATAAGAGAGAAACGTAAAGCCAATTAAAAATATTTTGAAACCTATTCGTGAACAAATTGGTAGAGACGCTACTCTATAAACATAACAAATTTAGCCGAAGAAGATATTCTGGCTACGGTAACACACTCTCGAAAATTACACGCCTCTCACCACGTGCACCCACTCACAACGCTGCGAGGTGAAACCGCAGGCGCTCTTGCCATGCATCCGTCTTGCTGATTGCGTCAGTAACTCCCAACCGCAGAAGATCATCTCGTCTGTCATCCACGCTGGAACTGAGCACGATGACGGGGCCTGAGTAAGCATCTTGCAGATTTTTCAGGAACTCTTCGCCTTCCGCATCCGCAAAGGTTAAGCCCACGATAACCATGTCGGCAATGCCGCCTGAAATGGCTACACTCGACTCTTGAGCGCTGCTAAAACTTTCTGCTTCAAAACCTTCTTTCTTCAGGAAGTTTCGCATGAACTTCCTGAAAAATTCGCTGTGGTCAACGTGTACGATTCGCTTCATATAAATAGTATAGCATACTTTACAGTACACTTCTCAATATTTCCAGCCCTTGCGCGATTTCCTGGTCGCTGATGATGTACGGCGGCAGCATTCGCAGGGTTTTTTTGCCCGCGCTGATAACCAGCAGCCCCGGATCTCCCCCGCTTTTGGCTCGCCCAATCGCCGCTTCGATAACGGGGCGGGCTTCACTGTCGATGTCCACGCCGATCATCAAGCCCTTGCCCCGAATGGCAGTGATGTTCGGGTGCTTCCACGCGGCGATGGCGGTGGAAAGCATTTCCCCCTTGCGGGCAATTTCGCGCAGGAAAGCGGGCTGTGCCACCGTGTCTAGCACGACAAGACCGGCGGCGGCGGCAACGGCATTTCCGCCAAAGGTGCTGCCGTGATCGCCTAACTGCAGCACATCCGCCGCCTTCTCGCCCGCGAGAACCGCCCCAACCGGAATCCCGCCGGACAGCCCTTTCGCAAGGGTAACAATGTCCGGCTTTATGCCGTAGCCCTCGCACGCCAGGAACGTGCCTGTCCGCCCAACTCCGGTCTGAATTTCATCGAACACCAGCAGAATGTCCCGCTCGGCGCAGAGGCGGGCGGCGGCAGCAAGGTACTCAGCGGACAGCGGTTTGATACCGCTTTCGCCCTGCACGGCTTCCAGCATAAACCCGGCGGTTGTGGCGGGGTTCAGCGCCCGATCCAGCGCGTCAATATCCTCGGCGGGAACGTAGACAAACCCCTCGGTGTACGGGCCGAAGTCCTTGTGAAAACTGTCCTGCCCCGTTGCCGCAAGCGTCGTGATTGTCCTGCCGTGAAAACTGTCCCGCAGTGTTACAATCGTGTGCCGTCCCGTACCGTACTTGGCAAGCGAATACTTGCGGACAATCTTGCACGCGCCTTCGTTTGCCTCCGCGCCTGAGTTCGCCAGGAACACATTTTTCATCCCCGCGCCTGAACAAGCGGCAACGAGTTTTTCCGCAAACGCCGCCGATACGTCGCTCATATAATAATTACAGGTGTGGTTCAGCTTTCCTGCCTGTTCGCTAATCGCCTTGACCAGCGGCGGGTACGCGTGCCCCAGACAATTCACCGCAATACCGGCGGCGAAATCCAGATACCGCTTGCCGTTCACATCCGTCAGCCACGCCCCTTCGCCCTTCGCGAACGTTACCGGCAACCGTTGGTAGGTATTCATAAAAACATCGCTCATAGACACTCCTTTCTTTACTCTATCATTGTTCCGATGCCTTCATCGGTAAAAAGTTCGATAAGCAGCGCGTGGGGCAAACGCCCGTCGATGATGTGGGCTTTTTTCACGCCCTCGTTGAGCGCGAGTATACAGCAGTCCGTTTTCGGGATCATCCCTTTGCTGACAATGCCGTCTTTTTTCAGGGTTTCCAGTTCCGAGCGGCTGACGGCGGCGATCAGCGAATCGGGGTTTTGCACATCACGCAGCAGCCCGCGAACATCCGTCATCAGAAAAAGCTTTTCCGCCTTCAACGCGCCCGCGATTTTCGCCGCGGCGATGTCGGCGTTGACGTTCAGCGACTGACCTTCGTCATTGCCAATGCCGTACGCCACCGAGGAAATAACCGGAATCATCCCCTGCGCCAAAAGCGAATCAACGAGCTGGGTGTCAACCTCCTGCACATCGCCGACAAGCCCGAGGTCATCGCCGCCGCGCAGACGGCGCGCCTTCAGCATCGCGCCGTCAATTCCGCACAGCCCGACCGCTTTGCCGCCGGAACGCTGAATGAGCGCGCAGATGTCTTTGTTGACCTTGCCGCACAGAACCATCTGGACAACTTCCATCGTTTCTTCGTCGGTGTAGCGCAGCCCGTTGATAAAGCGGCTTTCCTTGCCGATTTTTTTCAACGCGGCTTCGATTTCCGGGCCGCCGCCATGCACCAGCACCGTGCGTATCCCGATCCCCGCCATCAGCAAAATATCCTGAATCACCGCCGACTTCAGGAACTCGTTGATCATCGCGTTGCCGCCGTACTTGACTACGACAGTTTTGCCCCGGAACTCGTGGATATATGGAAGAGCTTTGACGAGCGCCTCAGCCCTGTCCGCATTGTTCATTGTTTCGTTCATATAGATTCCCGTTTGGCTTAAGCTTACATTAAGCCCGCTTATGTTCGTTCGATTAAACCCGTTTATATTCTTACGTTCGATAACTGCCGTTAATCTTGACATAATCGAACGTTAGATCGCAGCCCCACGCGGTGGCAGCACCCGCGCCCGCTCCGGCTTTAATCCGAATCTCGATGTTCTCTCGACTGAGTATCCGCTTCGCGGTTTCCTCGGAAAACGGCACAGACGCCCCGCCCTGACAAACAACCGCTTCCTCGCCGCCGGAGCCTGCGCCACTGCGAGTTCCATCTCCATTCGTAAAACTTATATCCACCGCGGCGGGATCAAACTCCGCGCCGGAGTAGCCCATCGCGCAGAGAATCCGCCCCCAGTTCGCGTCCTCGCCAAAGCAAGCCGCTTTCACAAGGCTGGATGACGCAACCGCCTTCGCCAGCGCTTCGGCAGTGTCCTCGTTCTTCGCGCCGGAAACCGCCACCGTCAGCAACTTTGTCGCGCCTTCGCCGTCTCGCGCGGCAGCACGGGCGAGCTTGACGCAGAGAGCTTCCAGCGCGCGCTCGAAAACCTCGCGCTCAGCCCCCGCCGCCGTGATGGGCGGATTGCCCGCCAGTCCGTTCGCCATAATTATCGCCGCATCGTTCGTTGACGTGTCGCCGTCAACCGTGATGCGGTTGAACGAGCGGCGCGCCGAGTTCCGCAAGCAGGAATCCAGCACAGTGGAATCGATTGCCGCGTCTGTCGTGATAAAGCACAGCAGCGTCGCCATATTCGGGTGAATCATCCCCGCGCCCTTTATCATCCCGCCAATCCGCACAGGCTTGCCGCCGATTTCAACTTCCACCGCGCAATCTTTGGGGCGGGTGTCTGTCGTCATAATCGCTTCGAGAGCGGCGGCATGCCCCCCCTCGTCAGCGCTCAGGGAATTGCCCAGCGCGGCGATCCCGCTTTCAATAACAGCGATCGGCAGCGGCACGCCGATAACCCCGGTGGACGCCACCGCGACTTCCGCCGGCTCGATGGCAAGCACTTCCGCCGCGAGTTCCGTCATTCTACGAGAGGCGGCAATCCCCGCTTCGCCCGTGCAAGCGTTAGCGTTGCCGGAATTGGCAATTATCGCCCGCAACGCGCCGCCCTTCAGGTTTTCCTGACTCACCAAAATGCAAGCCGCCTTCACGCGATTCGTCGTAAAAACGCCCGCCGCCGCGCAAACCGTCTCCGAATAAATCAGCGCCAAATCCCGCTTCTTCGCGCTTGCCTTAATCCCGCAGCGAACACCGCCCGCCTTGAAACCCTTCGCAGCGCATACTCCGCCACCAATTTCCTTCATTATAATGCTCCTAATAATGCCCCTAGAAAAGCGCCGGAATCGTGTCCAGCCCCTCCGTCTCGTCAAACCCCATCACGATATTCATATTCTGCACCGCCTGCCCCGCCGCGCCCTTCACCATATTATCAATCGCCGAAACCACAATCAGCGTAGTTCCGCTCTGATCGATATTCACCGCAATATCGCAAACGTTCGACTGCCGCACACGCCCAGTCGCAGGCTGAATCCCCGCCGGAAGAACCCTCACAAACGGCTCGTCTTTGTAAAACGCCGCGTACATCTCCCGAATCTCCAGCATACTCGTCTCCACCTCTTTGGAAGGCGGGCGCGGCGCGGAACACGGCGCAGCGTACGACACAGCGTGAAAATCTTTTTTGAGCGGAATATAACTTGTGCTGAGAATGCCCCGGTTCATCGGCGCAAGGTGCGGAGTAAAAATAACCTCCGGCGCATCTCGCCCAAAAAGCCCCGCCATGTTTTTCACATTGCGGCTTATCTCCGGCGTGTGCCGATGAGCGCCAACTTTGTACGGCGACATCGAATCCGCACACTCCGGAAAATGGAAAGACTTCTGCGGATCGCGCCCGCCGCCGGTAATTCCCGATGCCGCATCCACGATGATAGTCCTCTCCGGCGCGGCAATCCCCGTTGCCAAGGCAGGAAACACCGCCAGCGACGCCGCCGTCGGGTAACAACCAGGATTGCCAATTATCACCGACCCAGCAGCAGCCAGCGTTTTTATGCGGTCGCGGTTCAGTTCAGGCAACCCGTACACAGAACACTTCCGCAGCGCCGGAACAATAAACCCCGTGCCGTACCACGCCTTGTACGTCTCCTCGTCATCATCAAAGCGAAAATCCGCCGAAAGGTCGATAAACGAAATCCCCTTTTCCAGACAAGCCTTCGCGTACGCCTCCCCCACACCGTGCGGCAACGCGGCAAAAACCACATCCGACGCCGCAACAACCTCCTCCGGCTTGTGCAGCGGGCGGGAAACCATCCCCAAAAAGTTGGGATACACATCCTCGATGTGCCCCGCAAGACTCACCGAACCCAGCGAAAGAGACCGCACCCGGGGATGCCGCGCCAGCAACCGAACCAACTCCGACCCCGCGTACCCCGCCGCGCCAATAATGCCGACAACCATACCAGACCTCCGCTACTAGGTACATATTCTGCATAAATATTTAACCGTGTCAAGCGATTGAATATTTTGTTGCATATTTATGCA
>WQZT01000017.1 GCA_009780595.1 Treponema sp.
CAAATGACGAGCAATTCCCGAAACCCCGAAGCAAATATTCCCGCAAGCCCGCCGAACTGCCTTATCTGTCGGCATTTTAAAATCACGTGGGAGCCGGCTTTCCCCCGCGCCTGTTTGCTGTTCGGGGTTAAGTGCCGCACGCTGCCTTCGGCGGAGGTTTTTCTCTCCACCGGGAAGCACTGCTTTTCGTTTGAGCCGAAGGGCGGCACATGAGCGGCAGCCGCAGTCGAATAAGCAGGGTTGTTCTTGTCCAGCCGCCCTTTGTTCAGCTCAACGCTCCGTATCCTTCGCCGTACTACCTGAAAAGTTTTCTCGAAACAAATTACCGCGGTGAAAATGCTGTGCGTGTTACAACGCTGGATCACTCCATCGGGCTTTTCGAGAGGATTTTTTGCCGCTGCGGGCTTGAGCAGATTTTCGATGAGGCCGAGCGTTCCACCGCCGCCCGCCCCGCCGCCGCGCACATCACCCGCATAATCGAATGTTTTCTGTCCGAGAAAAAACTCTGGCTTGCGTCAATCGACAGGCTCGTTGCCTTTCTGCGCGGCAAAGACCCCGAATGGGGGCATCTGCTCGCGCTTGCCAACGGCTGTTTGCCCGGCGGCCCCCGCGCGGATGCGTTCATCGAGGCGCGCGGCGGGGAAGTTTCCCCCGATGACGCGAAGCTGCTCGCCGCGAGACTCATTGCGGACATGGCGGATTTTATCACTGGCACAGTGGACAGCGGTTTCAGCCTCATTCGCTACACGCCAGTTGTAAAAGACTCGTTTGGACCAAGTTACCGCGATTTTGCCGCGCTCAAAAAAAAACTTGACGGCTATATCATGAACGCCTTTTACCGCCCGCTGCTCAACGAGGAATGGGGCAAGCTCGAAAGCGATGCGGCGTTTTCCGGTGGCGTTGGCGGCGAGAGCGGCAGCCCGTTCCTGCTGGGGCTGACCATTCCCTTTCCCGGCTGCCTTGCCGGAGCGCTGGTCTGCGCGGAATCCGTCAAGCACCGCTTCGGGTCTGCCGTACGTACTGCCGCAGGTGGCGGCTATGTGAACACCGAGCTTCGCTCGCTTGACACGCCGGAGTTCTCCGACTACTTCGATCACGTTTCCCTCGACAAGGGCTACGCAAACCTGCTGTCGATACTGGAACATCCCGGTTCCGACGAGGAGAAAGCCGCGCTGGAGGATGCCGCCGTTCGCACGGTTTTCCCCGATTATTCGGGCGTTGACTTCAGCCGCTACCTGTACCCCGTTGACGACGCCAACCCGATGCACCGCCTCTGGTCTGACGGCCACTGGCTGAAGGCGTACCTCGCGCACGGCTGCTACTGGCATTTCTGCGCCTTTTGCGATGTTACGCTCGACTACATCAAGCACTTCGCGCCCGTTGACACGCCCGCCCTTTTTGCCCACATGAAAAATCAGGCGGAAAAAACCGGCATCCGCGGGCTGCACCTTGTCGATGAGGCCGCTCCGGCGGCTTCCCTCGTGGAGTTTTCCCTGCTCAACAGGGATGCCGCGCTTCCGCTGAACTTTTGGGGCAACATCCGCTTTGAGCGGGACTTCACGGCGGACACGGCGGCGATTCTTGCTTCCGGCGGGCTGACGGGCGTTTCGGCGGGGCTTGAAGTTGCCACGGAGCGGGGCTTTAAGCGGCTGGGCAAGGGCATCACCCTTGAAAGCGCGGTGCGTACCTGCGCCGCGTTCAAGGAGGCGGGAATCCTCACGCACGCCTATCTGATTTTCGGGTACTGGGACGAGGATGAGCAGGAGATTATCGACTCCGCCGAAATCTTGCGGCAGCTTTTTTCGCTGAATCTTTTGGACTCAGGTTTTTGGCACAAGTTTATGCTTACCTACCATTCGCGGATTTACGCGGAAAAGCGGCGTGGGCTTCACCCTGAACTCAAAATTATTGACGACCCCGCCGCGCTTCTTGACGGCGCGCCAGGCAAACAAAAGCCCGGCACGATTTTCGCGCTGAACGATCTTTCTTTTGAAGGCGAGGAGCGATTTGACAAATACACCGAGCCGCTTGACAGGCTGCTTGCGACGTGGATGTCCGGCGATACGGAAACTCCGGTAACACGCGCCTTTCCGTTCAAGGTAAAACCGCCGTCAATTCCGCCTGATCGTGTGGCTGGTTTCCTCGATAAATATGCGCGGGATCGGGACACGGAGCAATCGAAAAGCGCGGCGGACATTGCGCCGGACCGGAACGTTCTGTTTTTGGGGTCAATTCCCCGGCTGGCGGCGCGGCGCGGCGGGCAGTGCCTCCGCTGGCGCTGGAAGCTTGCGGAGCGGGAACTTGCACTCGAGGCAGATACAGCGACAGGCGGGGCAGAAGCGGGGAAACTTGTCAGCCTTTTGGAAAGTGTGTCAGGTGGGCGGGGTTTGCCTGTCGCGGAGTTTTTCACATCGTTGCGGGAAATTACAGGTGAAGGCAGAGCGCGGGAGATATGGACACTGCTTAGGGAGAGCGGACTTGCCGTTTACCCGCGTTTGCGTAATCCTGAACATCTTTAAGAAATGATTAAAAACGAATGGTTACTGCGTATAAATAAAAAAACCGAACCGGGTCTGCGCGGCGGAATGGAATTACTCCATAACTATATCAACACTGACCAGACCCGTTCCATCCGCCTCCTCGACGGCTTTCGCCATTCGCACACGGCCGACCCTACTACGGACGTATTCGGTTTGTTACTAAAAACGTAGCACGATATAAATAAGCTGTCAATAGGCGTTTTTCTCAAGGGCAACTTAGCCAAAAGTCCGCGACCGCTCAATCCACTGCGTAAATCGGGCCGACAGCGCGGTAGCTGGGTTCGCCGTCTTTTTGCTCGGACTTGATTTTGTCGTAGCGCAGGTGGAATTGGAGCGTCATACCTATTGCCAATTCTTCGGGTTGTTTGTTCACTACGTCGGTGTAGAAAAAGTAAAAGTTGTTGTATTCAACATCGCGAATCCAGCCGCCTGAGTCGTTCAGCGACAGTATCGTGGAGATGCGCTCCTGCGCCATTTCGGCTTCCGTCAGCGCTTTGCGTTTCGTGGCGTAGAGCGGGGCGGGCGGCGCGAAAGGCGATACTGCGCCTACACCCAGCGGCGAAATACCGGGAATAGTTGTTGGTATACTCGGCGGAAGGCTGCGAGGTTCAGCGCCGAGCGAAGTGTTGAGCGGCATGGCTGGCGCAGATGGCGGTTCAATCTGGCGCGGCTCAAAAAGCCCCGTAATTACCGGGTTTTTCAGGTTCAGGCGGTCGTCGATGATGCTCGCCATTTGCAGGGGGTACTTAACTTCTTCAAGGAGATCCTGCGAGGTTATCGTTACATCGCCGTTGGCACATTCAAAGTCCCAGCTTAAAAGCATCACGTCAATCGGCGTTGAGCCCATCGCTTGCAGTTCCCGCACGAGCGGCAGGTAATCGCCGTCTCCGGCAATCAGCACAAAGACATCAAACGCCTTCGACGCCGCCTTTTTATACGCAGTCAGGGACAGCGAAACATCAATCCCTTTTTCTTTGAGTTCGTTGTTTGCACTCCGGATCAATGGAAGATAATGGAGATTTACGCCTTCTCTTGTGAGGGCATCCTCGAAATACCGTTCCCCAACAATCGCCTTTTCGTTGCCGCTTTTTATCGCCCTGCCCCGAAAGTAGTGCGCTTCGACAATCTTGCAAAGCTCGATGTCTACGTTCTGCTTGACGGACACTTCGTTGCAAATGAACGAATGCAGCCCTGACACACTAATTCGCGCTTGCCGTATATGATCAAACTTATAATAGTTGCTTGCTTTGTAAAAGTAATGACCATCATAAAAGATTCCGATTTTTAACACTGTTTTTTTTCTTGCTGCCATTTTAGCCTCTGCCTTCAAAAATTACCCGATGAGAACAATTGGTATTTATTTAATTTCGCCTACTTCTATTTTACCGCACTGTCTCATGACAATCTCCTTGAACAATGATACACATTGTTTTCGATAACATATCATAAATAAAAATAAATGTCTATCCCCATTGATCGATATGTGTAATACATGTGACACTTTCATTTTTTTGTCAACCCCGATAAAGCCTCGGTACGCGGGCGCTAATTCTGCAAAGCACTTCGTAATAAATAGTTCCCAGCTTTTCCGAGATGTTGGCGGCGGTGATAGCTCCGGGGCCGAAAAAGGTTACCTCGTCCCAGCGGCGGACATCGGGCGCAGCCCCCAGGTGAACTATACACTGATCCATACAGATTTTACCGACCAGCGGGAGGATTTTGCCCCGAATTAACACCGAATAGTTGTTTGAAAGTTGGCGCGGCAGGCCGTCGGCATAGCCCGCCGGAATAATGCCGATGTAGGTATCCTCAGGTGCAATCCACGTGCGGCAATAGGAAACCGCTTCCCCTTTGTTGATTTTCTTGACGGCGGTAACAACGCTCCGCAGTTCCATCACCGGCTCAGAGGAAACAGCGGCGGCGGGAGTGCCGGGGTACGCATCCATGCTCGGCGAGTAGCCGTACAGGAAAATGCCGGGGCGGATCATGTCGAAGTACGAATCCTCGTGAAACACCAGAGCGCCGGAATTGGCAGCGTGCAAAATGCCCGGATTAATCCCGGCGGCTTTGATGGTGTCTACCGCTTCACGAAAACGGCGGAGCTGAGTTTTGGTATACGCGATGTCATCCGGCTCAGGTGAATCTGCAACCGACAGGTGAGTGGCAACGCCGCCGAGCGACAGCGACTCGCTGCGGGTAACCAGCGCCGCCAAAGCTGCCGCTTCTTCCGGACGGCAGCCTATCCGCCCCATGCCGGTGTCAATCTTTAGGTGAACGGTAAGCCGCTGGCTCGCGGTGCTAGAAACGCGCGCTGCACGTGCCGCGCACGCCGCCGCTTCGATAAAATCCCTGTCTGAAACAAACGGCGTGAGGTCAAGCGCAACAACATCTGGCAATTCTTCAAGCAGCGGCTGGGAAAACAGCAGCATCGGCGCGGTGATTCCGGCAGCCCGCAATTCCGCACCTTCGGAAACGGTTGCTACGCCCAGATACTCAGCGCCCGCATCCAACGCACAGCGGGACATTTCAACCGCACCGTGTCCGTAGGCATTCGCCTTGACCGGCACGCATATTTTTGGGTGAGCACCCACCTTCTTCCGCGCCGCCAGCACATTCCTTCGGAACGCATCAAGGTGAATAATCGCCTGTGTAGCGCGAAGCACCGCCTTTTTTTCCTCCATCTGTTTACTCCTGACAGAATAATAAGCTATAATTAGGTAATGGGCAAGATTCTCAGGCGCACGGTATCGACAGTCCTTCTGCAACTGCTATTTTTCTCGTTTTTAGCGTGGTCGCTTGGCTCTTGCAATCTGCTGCCCTCCCGCCGTCCGGAAATCCCCGATGAAACTCCCACTGCGCGTCTGGCGCGCCCGTTTACCGTTACCGATTTCAGGGACAACGCGAAAGGCGGCACAATGCCTGAGTGGGCGGCGCTCTGGCTGGAAGGTGGCGTTCAGGCGGTGGAAACGCTCGAGGCTTTTCAGGGGCGCTTTGTGTTTATCAGCCGGAACGAAGGGAGCAATCTCAGCGCTCTTGAAAAGTGGGGGCAGTGGTTTGATCCCGAACTGGATTTCCCGCGCCTTGCTGCCGCCCGCATCCAGGAGCGCTTTCTTTCAGGCGTAACGCGCCCCGATGCCGTGTACGGCGCTTTTTTTGTCGCGCTTGTCCGTGCCGCCTCGAACGCTCGGTGGGCTGGGGCAGTGCGGGAAAGCGATTTCTGGCTGCACCGCAGGTTTTTCACCGCCGAAATTGGCGCGGCGGACAATGCCGAGGGTGGTGAAAACGCCGCGAATACCAAAATTGAAGAAATGTGGGAGTTTCTCGTTCTTGTCAGCATTGACAAAGCACTGTTTGCCGCCCAGCTTGACGCGGTTTTCCGCAGTGTGCGCCCAACCCCGCCGCTGACACGGGATCAGAATAACACCGTCAACCGCGTTATCGATACTTTTTTTGAAGGGTTTTAGAGTACGCTATTTATAACTTCAGTTCCAAAATCGGCGGCATTTGGCGGCGCTTGAACTGCGAGGCGGCGACGGTTTTGACAATCCGTTGAACGAGTTCCGCGTCCCGGCCTGTGCTAATAATCGCCTGCGGGGAAAGACCGCCGCACAGGTGGAGTTCCAGAATCTCGTCGAGAATGCCGTAGGGCGGCAGACTGTCCTCGTCTTTCTGGTTGGGGCGCAGTTCAGCCGAAGGCGGCTTGTCGATGCTCGCCTGGGGAATCACTGCCGCGCTTCCTGATTCGACAGCACGCTCATTGATGCGGCGGCAGAGGGCGAAAATCTCGGTTTTGAACAAATCCCCGATCGGCGCAAGCGCACCCGCCGTGTCGCCGTACAGCGTGCAGTAGCCCATCGCAATTTCGCTCTTGTTGCCTGTCGAAAAAAGCATCGAGTTGAACTTGTTCGAGAACGCCATCATCAAAACACCGCGAATCCGCGATTGCAGGTTTTCCTCCGCAACATCAAACGGGCGGTCGCCGAAAACGGGCTTCAGCGCGGACAGAAACGCCGCGTACATTTCCTCGATTTGCAGCGTGTGGTAACTGCAGCCGAGGTTCGCCGCCATCGCCGCCGCATCGTCTTTCGAGCCGTGCGAACTAAACCGCGAAGGCATGCTGAAACAGGCGATATTCTCCGCCCCGGCAGCCTGCGCGGCAAGGTACGCCACCAGCGCGGAATCGAGCCCGCCGGAAAGTCCCAAGTGGGCGCGGGAAAATCCGCAGGTTTTCATATAATCGCGGATGCCGGAAATCAACGTTTCTTCTATTGTATCGAGTTCGTTTATGGAAAGGCGCATAAGAAAATACTAATCGAAATTTTTAATATAATCTACTGTTTGTAATGTGCTGCTCGCGATGATATACGTGATTTTACATTCGCCTCTGGTAAAAAAACATAAAACAGATTATGATTAAACAATGGAAAGAAGGTACAACACTCCGGTTGCAACAACGGTGCTAAACATAGTGCGGAATAAAACCCTCTGGCGAATGGTGATTGTCATTTCGCTGATCTATTATCTGCCGCTGAGCGGGGTGAGTTTTTTCCCCGCCGCCGAAAGAACGGCGGTGCAAGCCGGCGGTGGAATGGGTGGCGGGGTTTTTCCGGACAATATGGAAACCTTTATCTACGAAGCGTCTATCAAACTTGCCGACATTCCATCGAACGTCGAATATTCCCGCCCAAAAATGCTCACGTTTACGTTCCATACGATGAAAAGCGGCGACCTTATCGGGCAAATTGCCTCCAGCGCGGGGCTCAACGAGGACACGCTTATATCGGTCAATAATATACGAAACACTCGCCTGATGCAGATTGGGCAGGTTATCAAAATCCCCAATCAAGACGGTATTTTTTACACGGTGCGGGAGGGCGATACGCTTGACAGCATCGCGCAGGCGCACGAAACGACGGTTTCCCACATTAAAACGGCGAACCAGCTTTTTGCCGATGCGCTGACTCCCAACACAAGCCTGTTTGTTCCCGGCGGCAAGATGAACTGGGTAACGAAGCAGGAGATAAACGGCGATCTTTTTATATCGCCAATCAGCGGGCGGTTTACGTCGCCGTTTGGGTTCAGGCGAAGCCCGTTTACCGGGGAACGGCAGTTTCACGGCGGGATTGATCTTGCCGCCGCACAGGGAACGCCGGTACGAGCGGCGATGGGCGGACGAGCGGCGCATGTTGGTTACGATGCTGTTTTAGGCAACTTTGTGATTCTGAGCCACCATTCGGGATTTCGTACGCTGTACGCCCACATGCACACGGTGCATGTTACACCTGGCGCGAATGTGGCGACTGGCGAGCGCATCGGCGAAGTGGGAAGTACCGGGCTCAGCACCGGACCGCACCTGCACTTTGAAGTTCACCGGAACGGCGTGAGAGTAAATCCAAGAGCCTTAATGCGCTAGCGCATTGTGCACCGCACAGGGAACACCCCGCATGTGCGGAATAATCCGCCACCGGCGGATTATTCCGCCTAGGTATTTATCTTGAGAAAAATTTCTGCCTTGTCAATTTCGGCATTCGCGATGCTTTCGATTTCGTCAAAACTTTCCATTGTAATGCCGAGCGCTTCCCAAATCCGGTCGTGGGGTTTTTCCGGATGGAGGTCGCCTGAAAAGCCTATTCCCAAAAGAGACGCAAACCAGTTCGATACCGCGACACTGTACAGCACGTCTTTGTGGCTGCCTTCGTATTCCTCATACGTATGGTGATTGACAATCACATCGCCAACCGCGCCTTCCAGTTTCCACGCCTCTTTAATCATCGTGCCGGACGTGCAGTGATTCAACCCGAGCGTGGTGTCCTCCGCGAGGAACAGCGGTTTGCGTTCCTTGTCGGCAACGCTGACCGTTAGCATATAATCTTTGGCAAGCACGGCGTTGAGCGGAATTTTGCCAATATCGTGGAGCAGCCCGGCGGTAAAATATTCCTCCGAGAGCTTGGAGTCAATGCCGCGCTTTCTGGCAAGGAGCTTCGCCGAAACTCCCACACAGAGGGAATGCCGCCAGAACCCTTCCATATCGATGCCCGGCGATTTATGTTTGGCGGGCAGATGCCCCATAACCGCCGTAGACAGCGCGAGGTTTTTAACCGTGTTTATCCCCAGCATAATAATCGCGCGCGCCAAGTTCGTTACCGGCTGCCCCAGCCCGTAGTAGGCGGAGTTGATGAGTTTCAGAACCTTGCCCACCAGCACCGGATCGAGCGAAATGACGTGGTTCAAATCCGCCGGGCTTGTGTGAGGATTATTGCATATCTCCAGAACTTTCGTAACCGAAGTTGGGAGACTGGGCATTGTTTTTATGTAAGCTTTCAGCGCTTTCTCAAAATCTGCTTCCATCTCTATCTCCCATTGTAGCAATATTCGTTAAACTATCAATAACCAATTGCACAGACTGCGGAAAGTTGCTCTGTACATAAAAATCCTGATCTTCCTGAGAAAGCATTTTTATCATATCTTGAAGGTAATCCAAAAGTTTTATTATATCCACAACGGAAACTGCAGCGGAGGAGCTGGCGGTGGTGGATGTGTCAGGCATATCGGGCGATTCGAGCGTTTCAATGTCAAACGTGTTGTTCACTGTGGAACTCATCTGCCGTCCTCCGCCGCGAGCATGAGCGGGCGGGCTGCAACCTCGCGGGAAAATTCCCCCGCGCCAGTTTGCGCCGCTGTACCGTCGCTTGCAGCATCCGCCGCGCTGTACGCCGTTACTGCGAAAAAATAAAGTGTCCCGTTGGTCAATCCTTCAATGCGGACAGAGGTTCGATTTCCAACGTTAATCGGCGATGACACAGCCATATCATTAAGTATAGCATAACTTCCAAAATATTCACCGGGTGCATTGCCGAAAAAAACCAGATACCCGCCAACATCTCTTGACGGGCTTGCTCGCCACGACAGTTCCACAGCCCCGTCACGCGCCGCCGCGACAATTTGAGTGGGCGGCGGGGGCGGTTCGGCGGCTTGGTACACCACGCGGAGTTCGGAAAGGTACGGCGACGTTTGCCCGTTCGCGCTGGGGAAAAAATCCGCCGCGATCTGAACGTAGCGCCCGCGAAAGGCGGCGGGCAAGTCCGCGCCCGGCTTAACCGGAATCCACGGGGAATTGTCCCAGTTGAACATCTCGTTGCTCATTCTGATGGAAAAATGAACCGCCGAGTGATCGGAAAAATTGAGCGCGGCGTTAGAAACGTATTCGTTGCTGACGCTTCCGGCGGCGTTGGTTGTGCGCCCGCCGAAAGCTTCGAGTTTGAGCAGACGGCTGTTCGCCTTGCCCAAGTCCAGCGTGCGGCTTTCCGCCCGCCCGCCCCGCGCGGGAAACTTCGTCTGTGCGGGAAGTTCCGCAAGCCCGCTGTAAACGCGGAACACGTCAATCATACCGGAGAAATACGCGCCGAGTGTCCACTGCCCATTTTCCCCGGCGAGCGGCGTGTGCACTTCTCCGCCTTCGCGCCCTGTCGACGTGGCAAACGCCGCCGCTTCCAGTTCACCGTCAACCCAATACTCCACAAGCCCGTTTGCCGAATCAAAGCGGATGAGGTGATGGCTCCACACGCGCGGCACCAGCAGCGGCCCGGAAAGAGCGAGCGGAATACTGCGGCTTCTATCGGCGGAGGAGAAAAAGTTTTCAAATGTCCACTGCGTTCTGTTCCGCTCCACGGCGCAGAGAATTAGCTGCTGCGCGAAACTGCTGGTGGCTCTGGCGCTTACATACGAACTCCACGAGACAATCTGCGCTCCGTTTTCTATCGTTTGCGGGAAAAGCCAAAACTCAAAGGTAAAATCCTCGATGTGGCTGCCGGCGGCAAACAGCGAACTCGTGCGAGGGCGGGCAGCCAGCGGCGCGTGCCCGTCTAGTCCCGCGCCGGAAAACAGCGCCGATCCGTTTCCCGTGCGGTTCCACGGAGCAGGTGCGGTGCGAAGATCGTCTGACACGGTAACATCGTACCGCCCGCGCGAATCGGTAAACCGCTCCGGATGCCCTTCGTTAAACGACAGGTCGAGGTCAAGCGGCGTTTGCCCGCCCGCTGGGGAAACGCCGTTGGACAACGCCAGCACCGGATGAGGGCGGTTGCGGACGGACTCAGCAACGCCTTCCCGCCGCTCCATCGCCTGCCACGAGGATTCAGCGCCCAGCGTGATGGTTTTCTCCCCCAGAGCGTACACCCTATCGGCGGCAGAAAATAAAGAGTATAATAAAACTATGGCGACAAGGCAATTTTTCATTCTTATAGGTTCTTTCTGTCTTATCGGTAATTTTTGCCGTCATATTGACTACGAATTTGACTATGAATAACGACAAATATTCTCAAACCTATGAAACCTTAAAGAGTTCTGCCAGAGAAGCGCCGCTGGAACCCGGCGTATATTTATGGAAGGATAACGAAAACCGCATTATGTATGTTGGCAAGGCGCGAACGCTCCGCCACCGGCTTGCGAATTATTTTTCCGGCGCGAAGGATATAAAAACCGCCGCGCTCATTAAACACGCCGTATCCATCGAAACCATTATTGTTTCCAACGAGTACGAAGCCCTGTTGCTGGAAAATACGCTGATAAAGCAGCACAGCCCCAAATATAACATCAACCTGAAGGACGGGAAAACGTACCCCGTCGTGCGGATCACCGCCGATCCGTTTCCGCGCGTTTTTCGCACGCGGCACATTGTCGAGGATGGCAGCCTGTATTTTGGGCCGTTTCCGAATGTTCAGGCGGTTGACCGGACACTCGAAATGATCGAGAAGCTTTTCTCGCTCCGCAAGTGCCGGACGCTGAAAAAGCGGAGGCATCCCTGCCTGTACTACCACATTGGGCGCTGCCTTGGTCCCTGCGTGAAAGACACGCCGGATTACGCGGTGCAGGTTGAGCGGGTACGCAAGCTCCTTGCGGGGGAGAACTCGGCGCTGGAGGAGGAACTTCGTGCGAAGATGCAGGAGGCGAGCCATGCGCTGAACTTTGAGGCGGCTGCGGGGTTCCGGAACGCGATTCGGGCGATTGAAAACCTTACCGAAAATAATTCCGTGCAGGATATGATGAGTACCGAGGATCGCGATTACATCGCGTGGGCTGAGGAAGGGATTTTTACGACGTTTTCGGTTTTGTCGATGCGCGGCGGCAGAATGACGGGGCAGGAGCTTTTTAGTTCCCGCTCTGCCGCCGAAGAGGATGCATCGCTGGAAACGTTTATCACCGCGTACTATTCACCCGACCGCCAGCCGCCGCCCCGGATTTATCTGGGGATAAGCGCCCTTCCTGCGTTTGACGCGCTTGAGCGTTACCTGCGGGAGCAGTTTGATTGTACGCCTGAGTTTATTGCGGTTTCGGCAATCGGCGCAGCTGAAGGCGGTGCCAAACGCCACCTTGCCGCCCTCGCGATGGCGCGGCAGAACGCGCAGGAGGAACTTCGCAGGCGGCTGCGGGAGCGCGGCGCTGGTCCGGCGCTCGACGAAATGGCGCGGCTTCTCGGTCTGAAAACGCGCCCCGAACGTATCGAAGGGTTCGACATCGCCCAACTTGACGGCAAGTTTCCGGTGGCATCGCTCATCTCGTTTAAGAACGGTTCACCCGACCGAAAAAACTACCGCTACTTCAGGCTGAGAACCGTGATCGGTAAGGTTGACGATTTTGCCGCCATGCGGGAAGTGGTTCACCGCCGTTACTCGCGGCTTGTGCGCGAAGGCAAGGAGTTGCCTGACCTGATTTTGATTGATGGCGGCATTGGGCAGGTGAACGCGGCGCGGGGTGTTTTGGACGTGCTGGGGATCACCTGCGATGTTGCGGGTTTGGCAAAGCGCGATGAGGAGATTTGGCTGCCTCACACTTCCCAACCGCTGCGGCTTTCCAAACGCTCAGAGGCGCTGAAAGTGCTGCAGTTTGTCCGGGATGAAACCCACCGCTTCGCCACCGGCCTCAACCAGCGCTTGCGCTCCACAAGCCTTTCCCTTCCGGCGCTGGAATCGGTCGAAGGAATCGGTCCTAAACGCGCGGCGGCACTTATGCAGGCGTACGGCGAACTGGAAAAAATCGCCGCCGCCGACCCGCTGGAAATCGCCGAAACCTGCCGCATCAGCGAGTCCGCCGCCCGCGCGGTTCGAGCCGCCGCCGCCCTCGCCGCCGAGGACAAAGCCGCCGCCAGCCGCCGCCTCGCCTCGCCGGGAAAGCGCCGCTCGCCAAACGCCGCCCGTTCCAGCAGCGCCGCCGCCCTCGCCGGAGAAGCCGCTCTGCCAGACGCAGCCTTTGCCGCAGAGCCGTCGCCGGAGTACGGCGGGGAGTGAGGGAGCATCAGGTTTTAGCCCGGCGCCCCCTTACAACAAGGTTAAATTATACGAGATCTACTAAAATGCCCAGCCAAGACTGAGGTACGGTGTAAAACCAACATCGTTTTGAATACCATCCTCATCTGGGGCATTACTTACTCCGAAAGAAATAGGCACTCTGATACCGGGCTGTACATAAAATCCACCCTTGTAGCCAACATCAATTCGCCAACCAACTTCCGGCGTAATGGCAATTCCAGTAGTTGAAACGATGACATCTTTATTATTCACAATATCCGCCTTCTCAATCGTGTGGTAGCCCACACCAGCACCCGCAAAGAAGTTTCCGGTCCAGGGATAATAACGCACAAATGCACCTACGCCTAGACTTGTGCCCGATCCTAGAAGTATCCCCCCATTGCTATAGAAATTAGCCCCTACAGACAATTGAGAGCTAAGCATACGCTCGTACCTCACGCCGTAGCCCACAAAGTTTAACTCCAGGGAAGCCCAGTTAATCAAATCACCCGGCTCTTCCTGTGCGAAAAGACTTCCTGCGCTAAAAAACGCAA